>JAITAX010000175.1 GCA_031283865.1 Eubacteriales Family XIII. Incertae Sedis bacterium | reverse complement strand
ATCAGCGTGTTTTTCGTCGGAATGTCGAAGTAAATCATGACATTGCGGCAGAAAATAGTCTGAAATTGCTTTTTGAACGAAAAATTGTCCAGCAGGTTGAAGCGCCGGAAAGCCAGACTTTTTTTCAATTTATCGTTGACCGAGTATTGATTTTCGTCGTGTGAAACGAAGTATTTTTTGACCCATTCCGCGGGCATTTCGTTGAAATCGCTCTTGGGATAGAGGCCCTTCTTCGCGACGGCGAGCGCCCTGTCGGAGATGTCGGAAGCCAGAATGACGTGGTCCCAGCCTGCGGCGGCGCCGCCCAGATATTCGAGCGTCAGGAGCGCGAGCGTGTAGGGTTCCTGCCCCGTGGAGCAGCCGGCGCACCACACGCGCAGGTCTTTCGTGTGCAGCTCCTTGTCGACCCAAGGCAGGATGTTGTTTCTGTAAAAGTCGAAGTGTTCACGCTCCCGCATGAAATAGGTGTAGTTCGTCGTCAGCCTGTTCAGCAGCGTAACCATCTCTTCGCCCGACTTGTCGTTCTTCGCGAAAGCAAAATAGTCGCCGAAGCTGTCATAGCCGAGGCTCGGGATGTAGTTGCCGAGCCGCCCCTCGATCAGCGCGCGCTTCTTGTGCAGGTCTACGCCGTAATTGTCGTGTATGAACGCGACCAGCTCATTAAATTCGTTGTCTTTAATCTTTAGCATGAATATCCCATATACCCTTAATATTGCGTGAGAATGCGTTGTATGTCGAGTATCAGGCTGATGTTGCCGTCGCCGAGTATCGTGCAGCCCGCGATGCCCGAGGATTTGACGTCGTACCAACTGAGGTAGTTCGGGAGCGGTTTGACGACGATTTGGTGCTTGCCGAGCAGCTTGTCCGCGAGAATGCAGGCCAGCCGGTCGCCCGAGTCCACGAGCAGCAGGATCCCGTCCACAACGCTTTCGATGCAGTTCTCGACGTTGAATATCCGGTGCAGGCGGATGATCGGATAGGCGGCCCCGCGTATCATTATCATCTCGTTGCCGTCGGGGTCCGACAGCAGCTGGCTCTCCGCGGCCTTGAACGATTCGCGGATGTTCGCGATGGGGATGGCGTAGGTGTTGCCGCCGGCCTCGATTTCCATGCTCGCGATGATGGCGAGCGTCAGCGGTATCTTGAAGTAGATGGTGGTGCCTTGGCCCTTGACGCTCTCAATCGTGACGGCGCCGCCGATCTTCTCTATGTTCTTCTTCACGACGTCCATGCCGACGCCCCTGCCCGAAAATTCCGTCACCTGTTCTTTCGTGGAGAAGCCGGGCAGCATGAGGAGGTTGAACACCTCCTTTTCGCTGTATTCGCTTTCGGGCTTCACGAGAAGATTGCGATCGCGCGCCTTTCCGAGGATGTAATCGACGTCAAGGCCCTTGCCGTCGTCGCTGACGGAGATCAGGATGTCGCCGCCGACGTTCTGCGCCGAAAGCACGATGCGGCCGACGGACGGCTTGGGGGTGTTCGCGCGGTCGGTCTTGTTTTCTATGGCGTGGTCCATCGCGTTGCGCACGAGGTGCATGAGGGGGTCGCCGATGGCGTCTATGATGGTCTTGTCCACCTCCGTGGTTTCGCCCTCAAGCGTGAGTTCGACCTCCTTGTCGAGCTGCTTGCCCATGTCGCGGACGATGCGGCGCATCTTCTGGAAAGTCGCGGCCACGGGCATCATGCGAACCGACATGACCGTGTCCTGTATCTCGTCCGTCAGCTTGCGAAGCTGGCGCGCCGCCTTGTGGAAGTTCTCGAGTTCGAGGTCCGCCAGATCCGGGCTGCCCGACACCATGGATTCGGTGATGACGAGCTCGCCGACGAGGTTCATCAGCACGTCGAGCTTGTTCAGATCGACGTTGATGAGGTTCTGCTTGGTCGCCTTGTGCTCGGCGCCGTCCGCGGCGGGCTTTTCGGCCGGCTTGGCGGCGGGCGCGGGCGCGGCTTGCGGCTGCGCGGTCTGCGGCTGCGGCGGCGCTTCGGCTGCGGCAGCCTGCGGCGCGGGGCTTTGCGGCGCGGCTTGCGGCGGCGCCGCCGCATCGGGCTGCGCTTCCTCGTCGGGCAGGGCGTTTACAAAGGACACGGTGTCGACGGAGAGCGTGGATTTGGCGTGTTCCTCCACTTCTTCGCGCGACAGGCTTGTCACGAACGTGCAGAAAAAGCCGCGCTCCTTGATGAGTTCGGCCGCGTCGGGATTCCCCTCAAGGTCGTCGGGTATGATGCGCAGGATTTCACCCATCGTTTGCAGTTTGCTGACGAGCATGAAAGCGCGGATGTTTTCCATCTGGCAGTCCTCGGTGAAGTAGACGTGCAGCCGGAACAGGCTTTCGCCCTCGAGGAGTTCTGCGGGCGCTTCGGCCCCGGCCTGCGCTGCGGCGTTCTGCGGCGCTGCGGCCTGCGGCGTGGCGGCCTGCGGTGCGCCGCCGCCTTTCATCGCGGCGATCAGATTCAGGATCTCGTCGACCAAGGGCGGCTTTTCGTCGGAGAGTTCTTCGCCCTGCTGTATCTTGTCCACCTCGGTTTTGAGAAAATCGGACACGCGCAGCACGAGATCGAACAGCACTTCAAAATAATCCTCGTCGATGCCGCCGCGATCCCGCACGATGAAAAACAAATCCTCCAGCTTGTGGGAAACCTCGGCGATGATGTTGAAAGACATCATGGCGGAGGAACCCTTGATCGTGTGCATTGTGCGGAATATTTCGTTTATGTTGTCCTGGGAGAGATTCTTGTCATGCTCGGACTGCAGCAATATTTCGTCTAACTGTTCCAGCAGCGTGGTCGATTCAAACAGGTACAGCTCAAGCATGGAATCATTGGTATCATAATCGCTCATTCTTGCCTCCATCGACGGCCCTCGGGCCGCTTGCAGATAGTGTGGGGAAATAAATCAAGCATATATATTTGATTTTATCATATTATCCCTCAAAAATCAAAAGACTTTCAAAAAAAGATGCGGCGCCGGGCGCGGGGCCTCCGCCGGGCCGGACCCCTTGCAGAATTTGCTTATTTCGGGGCCGGGGGCTTGGTATTTTGCAATTCACAATTCACAATTCATAATGCACAATTTTCAAAACCAAATTT
>JAITAX010000018.1 GCA_031283865.1 Eubacteriales Family XIII. Incertae Sedis bacterium | reverse complement strand
GCGCTCGATGTTGCGCTCGATGCGCGCCAAGAGTTCCAAGGTGTCGAAAGGCTTCGTCACGTAGTCGTCGGCGCCGCTCTTCAGCAGAAGCACCTTGTCGAAGCTGTCCTTGCGCGCCGTGATGATGATGACGGGCATGGCGGAACCGCCGCCGCGCATGCTCCGCAGCACCTCAAGCCCGCTTCTCCCGGGCAGCATCAGATCGAGCAGCGCGAGGTCGTAGTGCCTTTCCGCGAGCAAGCCGAGCGCCGTTTCGCCGTCGTAGGCCGCGTCGGCGCCGTAGCCCGCGTGCAGCAGCTCCGCCCGCAGAAAGGAAACGATGTCCCGTTCATCTTCACAGATCAGGATGTTGCCCTTGCGCATGGATGTCGATTACGCCTTGCCGCTGCAGCCGAGCACGTTGACGATCTTGCGCTTAACCATGTCCTTGATCGCGGTGCGCGCCGGCGTCAGGTATTGACGCGGATCGAAGTCTGCGGGGTGCAGCGCAAAATGCTCGCGGATGCTTGCCGTCATGGCGAGACGGAGATCGGAGTCGATGTTGATCTTGCAGACGGCGCCCTTTGCGGCTTGGCGCAGCATATCCTCGGGAATGCCGATGGCGTCCGGCATCTTGCCCCCATATTTATTGACGGTTTCGACAAATTCAGGGATTACGGACGACGCGCCGTGCAGCACAATCGGCAAGCCCGGCAGCCGTCCCGCCACCTCGTCCAGTATGTCAAAGCGCAGCTGCGGCTTTTGGCCGGGTTTGAATTTGAAAGCCCCGTGCGAAGTGCCTATGGCGATGGCGAGCGAATCCACCCCCGTTTTTTCGACAAATTCCTGCACTTGGCCCGGATCGGTGTAGGAGTGGCTCTCCACGTTCACGTCGTCCTCGACGCCGGCGAGCTGCCCGAGTTCGGCCTCCACGACGCAACCCTTGTCGTGGGCGTATTCGACGACCCGCTTCGTGAGCGCGATGTTTTCCTCAAAGGGGAAGTGGGAACCGTCGATCATCACGGAGGAAAAGCCGCCGTCGATACAGGATTTGCAGACGTCGAAGTCCGCGCCGTGGTCCAGATGCAGCGCGATTGAAAGCCCCGTGTCCTCCATGGCCGCTTCGACCAGCTTGAGCAGATAGGCGTGCTTCGCGTACTTCCTCGCACCGGCCGAAACCTGCAAGATCAGCGGGGCGTTTTCTTCCTTGGCCGCCTCCGTGATCCCCTGCACGATCTCCATATTGTTCACATTGAACGCACCGACGGCGTAACCGCCGGCATAGGCTTTCTTGAACATGTCGGTTGTTGTGATGATTGGCATGGCGTTGTCCTCCTTAAACATGCGGGCGGGTCCGTCAGTGACCCGTCAGAATATTGACGATTTCGGCGAGCGTGGCGCCCTCCGTTATGTTAAATGTCCCGGCCTGCAACCTCGTCGCCGCATCGGCCGCCAAAAGCGCGTCGTAAAAATCGTTGACGTCCTTAATCATGCCCGCGTTAAGCAGCTTTTGCGCGATCTGCGCGGCTGTTTCACCGTAGGCGATGTACAGGGAGTATTGGACGGGTTCGTCCGCGCCGGTCGCCGCAGGCGTTTCGTCGGTCGCCGCGCCGCCCGTTTCCGCGCTCGCGCCGCCCGTTTCCGCGCCGGCGTCACCCGCGGCCGCATCGCCGTTCGAAGTCGCTTCCGCGTCGCCGTCCGGCGTCAAGACTGCGCCCGCATCCTCTTCTCCCGCGAGCGGGCCGCCGTTTTCTTCGTATGCGGCGCCGCTTGCGTTCACGCTCGGATAATCCAAGATGACATCGATCCGATCCCGGATCAGCAGAGCGGCGAGCGCTATGATGAGCAGGGCCACGAGCAGATCATTTGTATCGTAAAGTATGTCCTTGATCTTTTGCATATCGGCCTCCGTCCGCCGTCTTGAGCGGGGCGCTGTGCAAAGCGCCGCGCCGCGCGCGGATCACTATTACTGTAACATATTTTGCGGACATGCACAAATGAAAACCTCGAAATTGTGTTAAAAAATAATTACATGTTGTATTTGCGCGTCGGGGTGATGTATAATGGTAAAGGTCGCGCACGGCTTTTCTTTGAGGTTTTGCCGCGATTCGGCGCGGGCGCGGGCCCCTTGCGGCGGCCTGCGGATGAGGCGGCGGACGGATGATACAACTGACAATTACGAAAAATGAAGAGAAGCAGCGGCTGGACCGTTTTTTGAAAAAATACCTGCGGAACGCGCCCCTGAGCCATATTTACAGGATGATTCGCAGGGATGTGAAGCTGAACGGCCGGCGCGCGGGCATAGATACCCTGCTCGCCGAGGGTGATCGTGTGACGATTGTCCTTTCCGATGAGGCGGTCGAAGCTTTTCGCGCGCAAAGAGCGGGCGCGAAGAGCAAGCGGCAGTTTCAAATCGCCTATGAGGACGAGCGCGTGCTGATCGTGAATAAGCCGTTCGGCCTTTTGACGCACGGCGACCGGATCGAGAAGAAGCATACGCTGACAAATCAGGTCACGGCCTATCTGGCGGAGCGCGGCGCCTACGACCCCGGCGAGGAAAGGACTTTCGCGCCCGCGTCCGTGAACCGGCTCGACAGGAACACGACGGGACTTGTGATCTTCGGAAAGACTTTCGGCGCCTTGCAGGCGCTGAATCGCATGATTCGCGAGCGGGGATATATCGGAAAATATTATCTGACAATCGTTCGCGGTGAGGTGACCGGCGAGTTGATCCTGCGGGATTTGATGAAGAAGGACGCGCGGCGCAACACGGTGCGCGTCATCGGGCCGCACGAAGCGACGGGCGAGACCGGCGGAACCGGCGAGAGACTGATGGAGACGACCGCGCGGCCCATCGCCGTTTCGAAAGGCTTCACGCTGATGGAGGTGGAACTGATTACAGGCAGGACCCATCAGATTCGCGCGCATCTCGCGCAGGCCGGCTACCCCGTGATCGGGGATCCGAAGTACGGAAATTCACGCGTAAACCTTGCGGTAGAGGAAAAATACGGATTGACGACGCAATTCTTGCACGCCCACAGGATCGTGTTTGAAAAGGGCGAGGGGGAACTCGCCTATCTCAAGGGCCTTGCCGTCGAAGCGCCGTTGCCGCAGCAGCTCGAAAGAATCAGGGCGGAACTCTTTGGTCCCGGCGCCGGCAAGGCGTCGAACAAAATTTCTTGAAAGGATCGGTTTCCCGGGGGGCGGCGCTTCGCCGCGCTGCGCGCGGGAAATGACAACAGTTATGAAAGAGTGGATTCGGGACATCATTATCGCTGTCGCCGTTGCGGTCTTGGTAATGCAGTTCATCAAGCCGACTATCGTGAAAGAGCATTCCATGGAGCCGACGCTCTATGAGAACAATTATATTTTTTTAAGCAAGCAGCAATACACCTTTGCGGACATCAAGCACGGACAGATCGTCGTGTTTCGCTCGAACATCGAAGCGGAAAACGGCGCGGACAAGCTCTTGATTAAGCGCGTTATCGCGCTTCCGGGCGACACGATCTCCATAGCGGACGGTTCTGTTTATCTGAACGGCGAACTTTTTGTCGAGCCGTACATAAAGGAGCCTTTCACAAGCGGTTACGTGGAAGAGATGACCGTTCCGGAGGGAAATGTGTTCGTGATGGGCGACAACAGGCAGAGCAGCTTGGACAGCCGCAGTGATCGCGTAGGACTGATTTCCAAGAGTACGATTATAGGAATGGCGGTGTTTCGCGTGTTCCCGTTCAATCGCTTCGGCCCCCTCCACTGATGAAGAAGCAGAAGAAGCTC
>JAITAX010000105.1 GCA_031283865.1 Eubacteriales Family XIII. Incertae Sedis bacterium | reverse complement strand
CATTGTAATAGCCCTCGGGCGACGCGAAGATGCGGTTGCGAAACACCGCATCCCCGATTGCAAGGGGCGCGAACAGGTGCGGATACTTCAAAACGCTCATAAAAGCCCCCTTATCCCATATTGCAAGCGCCGCCGTCGATGACAATTGTGCTGCCCGTCACCCAGTCCGCCTCGTCCGAGGCGAGCCATACGGCTGCGTAGGCGATATCGTCCGGCAGGCCGAGGCGGCCGACCGGGCAGGTCGTGCGTATGATCTCATTCTGTATCTCGACGCTGTTGCGCACGTACTCGGGCGTCAAGTTGGTCTGCACGGGACCCGGGCAGATGACGTTCAGGCGCACGCCGAGCGGCGAATACTCGCGCGTCAGGTCGCGCGTCATCTTGTTGACGGCGGCTTTCATCGCGCCGTACAGATAGGCGTTCGTTTCCGGTTTCATGACGGAGATGGAGGCCACGTTTGTGATCGAGGCGTGGCCGTTCGCCGTGAGCGCCGGCAGGAAAGCCTGCATCATCCAGTAATAGCCGCGGAAGTTGGTTTCGTAGACTTTCGCAAGGTCCTCGTCCGTATGCTCCATAAAGGGCGCGTGCACGAGGACGCCGGCGCAGTTGAACAGCGTCGAAACGCCGCCGTAAGCGGCCAAGGCCGCGTCGCGCAGCTTCTCGACGTCCTGCTTTTGGCGCACGTCCGTCGGCACGTAGACGCCCTCGCCGCCGACCGCGCGGATCATCTCCAGCGTCTCTTGCCCGTCGGACTTCGTGCGGTTCGCGCACACGACGCGCGCGCCCTCTTTCGCGAACATCACGGCTGTCGCGCGGCCTATGCCGGAGCCTGCGCCCGTAACGACCGCCGTTTTCCCGTCCAATCTGCCCATGTCAAACTCCTCTCCACTGCTCCTATATTTAGGATTTATTCAAAAATTGCGGCGCGGCCGCAGCCGCACGCGCACCGCGTTTCCCGGCTTGTCGCAGTCTGTGCCTCCTGCTTTCCCATCGCAGCCGCGCGCGCACCGCGTTTACGGAAGTTTGCCGAGCGCCTCAAGTTCGTCGGCCACATCCTTGAGCCCGTATCGCTCCCAGGTTTCGCGCGTGGGCCAACCCGTTTTTAAATCCCAGCCGCGCCGCGCGTCATAGAGGTCTGTGAGGTCGTTCCATTCCTCCCATTCCACGGTCCGGCCCAAGGGGTCGGGGTACTGCATCGTGGGAAAGATGGCGTTCACCTCCATCTCCCTGTCGCGCCCGAAGTCGCGGATCAGGATGGCGCGAAACAAGAGATGCGCGCGCTCCGCGGCCTCGTCCAAAAGCTCCGCGCTCACAGGCAGGCCCGTGGCGGCGGTGAACATCTCCGCTTCCATATCCATCCGAAACAGATTCGGGCTTTGCCAGTCGCAGCAGGTGACGCTGTCTTTCAGCTCCGCCTTGTTTTCGTTCATGATTACGCTGTCAACGAGCACGGGGCTGTGGCAGGGATCGTCCTTGAAGAGCAGGTATTTGTCGTAGGTTTCGTGGTGGTGCGTGACGGTTTGCGCGTCGCGCGTCGAGGTCATGAGTTCCAGGGAAGTGGCGATCCATCCCGGCTTGCTGATCGTCCCCTCGAAGCCGCGCCCCTGCCAATGGTAGCTGTGGCCCCAAGCCGTTTCGAGGCTCACGGGCAGGTCCAGTCGCTCGCCCGTCATTTGGGAATAGCGCCCGTGATAGACGGCGTCCCCGTATTTTTCCTTGCCGAGCGCGCGTATCGCGCGCGCCATGCCCTCGGCGAATACGGGTCCGTATGTCCCCTTGCGGTAGGTGATCATCTCGAGGAAGTGCTTCACAAAGGCTTCCGATTCCACGTCCACCTCCATGCCGAAGTCCAGACCGTCCAAGAGCCCCTCTTTCTTCGCCATGGACAGCCATGTGAAATACCATACGATGACGTCCCATTTGTCTATGCCGTATTCGTTGCACAGGTCCATCATGACGCTGCCCTTGTCAAAATCCGGCTTCCAGAAGTCCAGCCTGTCGCCGCGCACGGGCGCGAACAATTCTTCGAAATAGGGATCGTCCGCGTCGACGGGCGGCATCTCGCGGGAGAGCATCTTGCAGGCCAGAAAGTGGTTGCGCTCCGTTTCGAAGTTCTGAATCGGCGTCCACGAGCAGTCCTCTTGGAAGCCGTAAGCGAAAATGCCGACGCATTTTTCGACCTGATTGATCCGCTGCGGGCCAAAAGCAGACTTCATATCGATCATAAGGCGGTTGCAGTGCTGGTTGCAGCCGTGGCTGCACGCGACCTGCCCGCGCAGCCAGCCGCCCTCGACGGGGATCTCGTTGCCGTCCATGCCGTGCGTCGCCTCGCGCACCAAGGGGCTCGGCCGCATATAGGGTTCTCCCATGCTCCTGCGCAACGAAAAGACCTTCGCGATGTCCGCGGGGCGCACGTCGCCCGTGCCGCGAATCGCTACGGCTTTCAGGTTTTTCGAGCCGAACACGGCGCCGAAACCCGCCTTGGCCGCAACGTTGTCGTTGTTCGTCGTGATGCTCGCGTTGCGCAGGAGGTTTTCTCCGGCGGGTCCGATAACCATGCTGCGGACATCCCTGCCGTGCAGCTCTTCGAGCTTGCGTTGGCTCGCGTGAACGAGAAGACCGCGCAGGGCCTCCGCGTCCAAAAAGCGGATATCGTCGTTGTCGATGAACAGATAGCTGAACGCGGGCGCGCGGCCCTCCAGGATGAAGCCGTCCCAGCCCGCGAACTTCAGCGCCGCGCCGACAGAGCCGCCTATGCCGCTCCAAGCGTACTGT
>JAITAX010000069.1 GCA_031283865.1 Eubacteriales Family XIII. Incertae Sedis bacterium | reverse complement strand
TTTATTTATTTTTTATTTTGGATGGCGGATTTCCGTCAAAATCGTGAGGAGGAGAGATTCATGGAGGAAGCTGTAAGCTACGGGTTCTTGTCCACAGTCCCTATTCTGGTCCTTGTGCTTGGCGTATTGATTACGAAAAAAATGTTGGAAATGCTGCTCCTTTCAACATTGGTGGGCGCAGTCATCGTCTACAAAGCGGGGTTTTTCAGCGGTTACATCGAGTTGCTCTACGGCACGTTGGCAGGTTCCATGTATCAGCTCCTGTTTTTGATCTTGATATTCTGCGGTCCCATGATCGTGCTGTACGAGAAATCGGGTTCGCTGCTCGGGTTTTCCAATATCGTGAACAAGGTATCCAAAACCCGAAACCGTTCACTGTTTTTCGCATGGGTTCTGGGCATCGTCGTATTCATCGACGATTACCTGAACGCCTTGGCCGTGGCAGCCGCAATGCGCAATATCACGGATCGCCTCAGGGTGCCGCGTGAGCATTTGGCTTACACTGTCAACTCTACGGGTGCCTGCGTGTGCGTCATCGTCCCTTTCACGAGTTGGGCGGCTTTCGCCATCGGTTGTATGCAGGAGTACGGTCTGGATTTCGGTGATTATGTCGCGTCCATCCCTTTCATGTTCTATCCGTGGGCCGCGGTAATCATCAGCCTGCTCACGGCCATAGGCGTTTTTCCCAAGATCGGTCCGCTGAAAAAGGCATACCAACGGGTGGAAGCAGGCGGAGAAACCACGCTCCCGCCGGACAAGAGCGGCGCCATACCCATCGTCAGCATGGAGAGCGCCAAGGATGTAAAACCCGTCAATCCGCTGAATTTCCTGATTCCCATTGCAGGCCTTGTCATAGTCATGATCCTGTTTGACAACGATATGATACACGGTCTGATCGCCGCCCTCGTGATTCAAGGCATACTCTATATCGCACAGCGCATCATGACCTTGACGCAGTACATGAACGCCCTTTTGGAGGGCGTTACGAGCATGGCGAACCTCATTTTCACGATATTGATCGCTTTCACCTTGGCGGGCATTAACGAGAAACTTGGTTTTTCCGAGTATGTGATCGACCTCTTCACGCGGTATATATCGCCGTCGATATTGCCCGCGCTGACCTTCCTTATCTGCGCGTTCATAGCTTTCACGTCCTGCAGCTTCTGGGCGCTCATCGTCATAGGTACGCCTGTGTTCGTGCCGCTGGCTTTGGGCCTTGGCGTTTCGCCGGCGATCCTCATCGCGGGCATCATGTCCGGGGTTTCTCTCGGCAGCCAGTGCTGCTTCTATTCCGACGCCGTGTTCATGACGGCCGCCGGAACGGGCGTAAGCAATGTGCCGCAGGTGCGAACGGCGGCGCCCTACGTGCTGATCGGCGTGGCCATTGCGACCGTTGCTTTCCTTATTGTCGGTTTCACCATGTAATATAACAGAAAGGATTGCAAGACAATGGCAGATATCATATTAAGAGGAAACGCTGTTTTTACGGGGCTTGAGGACAGGCCTTTCAAGGGCGCCGTCGTCATATCGGGGAACAAGATAGAAAAGGTGCTGCGCGACGACGACGGCAGCGCCTATATCGGCCCGAAAACCAAGGTAACGGAATGCGGCGACAAGCTGATCATGCCCGGATTCATAGATGCGCACGTCCATTTTTTCATGGGTTCGGCGGCTTCGAGCCCCCACGTGTGCATGGATATCTCCCGGTCCGTTTCCGAGGCCGACTGCGTGCGCATCATCAAGGAATTTGCGGATCAACACCCCGAGGAGGAACGCATTTTGGGGATGGGATGGTTCCCCGCTTTCTGGAACGACGCGCCGCTGCCGACGAAAAAATCTTTGGATGCGGCCATTCCTGACAGGCCCGTATACCTGCTCTGCGCCGATGCCCATTCGATCTGGACAAATTCAAAGGGGCTTGAGGAATGCGGAATCGACAAAAACACCGAGGTTTCGTCCGGCGACATCCCGAAAGGCGAGGACGGGGAGCCAAACGGCATGTTGATAGAACTTGAGGCCATGGCCGACGCCTTGCCCAAGCTCCTGCACTTTCCAAAGGAAACCGCGCGGGAGATGCTGCGCGGCTTCTTGGCCGAAATCGCGGAAAACGGGATCACGGGCATCTGCGATATGTCCCCGAACATCCTGAACGATGACACGCTCGCGCTCTACGACGACCTCTTGGAAGCGGATACGGCGGGGCTTCTGAGTGTCCGTGTGCATCTCTATTCGGATCTGATTACCATAGACGCAGACGCGAAGAAAGAAAAGGAAGCGGCGCGGCGCTATTGCTCCCCAATGCTCCGCTATACGGGATTGAAGTCATTCGTCGATGGCGTCACCTCCACATATACGGGCTTTCTGCTGGAACCCTACGCCGACAGACCGGAATTTTTGGGCGATCCCAACTATCCCAAAGAGGATCTTGAACGCTGTACGCGGATCGCCAACGAAGCAGGCTTTCCCGTGCGGTTTCACTGCATCGGGGACGCCGCCGTCAGGTGGGGACTCGATATCTTTGAAACGACCAACGCCGCGATCGGGAATAAGGGCAATGCGCGCGGACTTCGCAATACGCTGGAGCATGTGGAAACCCTCCATGCGGACGATGTTCCCCGTTTCGCAAAGCTGGGGGTCATCGTCTCTCCGCAGCCGTATCACCTAACTCTGGATGCGAATGAAAAGATCGTCCGCGTCGGGCCGGAGCGCAGCCGTTTGGAATGGCCCCTGCGGACATTGTTGGACAGCGGGGCGCAGATGGCTTTCAGCACCGATTATCCCGTTGTCGGCTTGAACCCGTTCCGAAACATATACGCCGCCATAACAAGGCGCGACGACGAAGGAAAGCCCACGGGCATAAATCCCGACGAGAAGATCACGCTGTCGGAAACCTTGAAGATCTACACGCTGGGCAGCGCGCGGGTCTACGGGCGGGAAGCGGAACTGGGGACGCTGGAGGAAGGCAAGCTGGCGGATGTGATCGTCGTGGACAGAAATCTGTTTGAAATCCCGGAATTTGAGATCAACAGCTGCCGCGTTGAAAAAACCATCTGCAACGGCAAGGAAGTATTCACGCGCGCATGAAACGTGCAGGCCGGGGCCGCGCTTCCCGCAGCCCCGGCTTTCTGAAACAAAAGGAGGGAACGCGCAATGATCATCGGCAGCACACACGCGGCCGGCGGAGCTTTTGAAGCGGAGGCCCTGAGCGTCGTATCGGTTCAATTCGCGCCCATCGTCGCCCGCAGCATGAAGGACGTCAACGCGAACGTGGATACGATCTGCGATTTCATGGACAGGGCCGTCGCCGGCTTTCCCGGCGTGGATCTCATCGTCACGGAAGAATGCGGTTTGCAGGGCGCCGGACCGGATTATCAAAACACCCTTGTGGCGTATGACGGCCCGGAGATACAGCGGCTGAAAGACAAGTGCAAAAGTCTTGACGTCTGGGGGATTTTCTGCCCGCTGCTTCGGGAATTCGGCGGAAAGAAATGCGCCAACACCTGCATCATGATCAACAACAGGGGCGAAATCGTTCATCATTATGTGAAGATGAATCCGTGGACACCCGCAGAAATAAGCTGTCCCGGCAACGACTGCCCGACGACGCCCGGGCCCAAGGGTTCCCGCATCGCGACCATTATCTGCGCGGACGGGGATTACCCCGAGATGTGGCGCGCGGCCGCCAACGGCGGTGCCAACGTCATCGTCCGCATATCCTACGACATGTCGCCTTGGGACAAGGCCTGGGAGATCACAAACAAAGCCTTGGCGTACACAAGCCAATGCTACGTCGTTACGTCCAACGCGGTCGGAATGGACGATGTATACAGCTATTTCGGCCGCAGCATGATCCTGAATCCGGAGGGCGCGATCATCACCGAGGCGCCCATGGGCTTGCCGTGGATCATCAAGGCGGATCTGTATCCCGCGATTGTCGATTACAACAGGGCACAACATGTTTCCGGCAATTTCAATTGGACCTATCGGCATCGCGGCGCGACGCACCCCGACTTCGCGGGCGTGGGCGCGGGTCCGCAGGTTTACCGATAAGGAGGGGAGTACCGTGGGAACATACTACATGGCTGCCGCGCACAATGTCGTTCGGGCCTTGGACGCCGGCGGGATCGGCTTTCCGATCAGCAAAAAAGACCTGCTTGCCAAGGTGGGTGAGGCGGAAATCCGGATCGATTTCGACAAGAAGATCAGCCTTTCGGAGTATTGCAGCAACATCAAAATCGACAATTTTGAGAACAAGGCGCAGTTTTTTTGCGCGCTGACCGCCGCAAACACCGCATTTGCGTAACGATTTGCACCCCGTTCCGCTTGCGTGCTCTTGCGTCGTAACACCGAAAGCGCGCTTAAAAAGCGCGCGGACTGCCAAAAGCCCTTGCCGCGTTGAGCGGCAAGGGCTTTGTCTTACTGCTTCGGCGGCCCGATGATCCCCTCCCTGTATGCGTCCAAAAATTCAACGCAGTATTCGTCGAGGCCGAGCAGCATCTCAGCCGCGTAGAGCGCGGTGCGTATGTCAATGGAAGTCGGATCCATGATCGCGCTGTCCATTCCCGCGCTCATGGCGAGCACGAGGAAGGTCAGGTTTATGCTCTTCCTGATCGGCATACCGAAAGAGATGTTGCTGAGCCCGGACGTGATGCGGACGTCGGGGAACGCAGCCTTGATGTTGCGCGTCGCCTCTAAGAAGCTCGTCACGGCGTGCGGTACGGTCGCAATGCTGTTCACGAGCGGGTCTATGAAGATGCGTTCGGGCGCGATGCCGTATTTCTGCGCCTTTTCCATCAGGGTCTGCGCGACCCTGTATTTGACGTCCGGGTCCGTCGGAATGCCGTTGTTGTCGCAGGTGAGGGCGATGCAATTCCACTTGCCGGCCGCGATGACAGGGAAGATGATTTCGCATTTGCCGCCCTCGTCGGACGCGGAATTGATGAGGCCCGGCCTCTTCGCGTGCGGCAGGACGTCCACGATGGCTTTCGGGTCGGCGCTGTCGATGCTGAGCGGGATGTCCACGGCGTCCTGCACGACGGACATAAGCCATTTCAGCGTATCCCGCTCGACACTCGGACTTGTGCCGGCGCAGATGTCTATGTAGTCCGCGCCGTACTGCGCTTGGCGGACGGCGAGATCGCGTATAAAAGCCTCGTCGCGATTCTTGATCGCCTCGGCTACGCTTGGAATGGAACCGTTGATTTTTTCACCGATGATGATCATGATTTGTTTGCACCTTTCCTTTCTCTTCCGGGAATCATTTGCCCTGTTTTCGAAAAACATCTATGAATTTCTTGAAATCGATCTCAATGACGAAAAGACCGCAGAGCAGCAGGATCGCGCCTAAGGTCGCCCTGCCCGAGAGCAGCTCGCCGGCGAAGATTCGGGCGGCGACGCCCGCAAAAACCGGTTCGAGCGTAAAGATCACGCCCACGCGCGCGGCCTCCGTATACTGCTGCGCCACGGCCTGCACCACAAAGGCGACGCCCGTGCAGAACACCGTCAAGAAAGCCAGCGCCGCCACGCTCTGCGGCAGGACGGGCGCGCGCGGCGTTTCAAAGATCAGCGCCGCGAGCAGCATGAAAAGGCCCGTGAAGCCGAGCTGATACACGCCCAGCCGGAAAGCGTCCACGGACGGCTGCCGCACCGCCCTCTCCGTGATGAGCAGATCCACAGCGTAGGCCAGCGCGCAGAGGATGCAGAGCAAATCGCCCGACGCGAGGCGAAAGTCGTCCGTCAGCGTCAGGAGTCCGATGCCGGCCAAAGCCAAAACGACGGCTGCCGCCAGTTTCGCCTCCGGCTTTTTGCGAAAAAAAAGGACACCGAGAAGCGGCGTGAAGATCACCGTGAGGCCGCAGAGAAAACCCGCGTTGGACAGGCTCGTATACAGAACGCCGAAAGTGGCGCCGGAATAGACGAACAGCAGCGAGAGGCCGATACAGGCGCTGTACTTGAGCGTATCCCGATTGACGTGAAGCGCTTTTTTCGGCATCAGCAGAAAGGCCGCGAGGAAAGCGCCGAGAAAGCGCCACGCGTTCAGCGTGAAAGGCGACAGCTCCGCGAGGCAGATGTCGATCAGAATATAGGATATACCCCAACAGGCGGTGACGAGCAGGAGCGACAGGTCCGCTT
>JAITAX010000272.1 GCA_031283865.1 Eubacteriales Family XIII. Incertae Sedis bacterium | reverse complement strand
AGCACATCATGCCGAACTTCATCAAGACGCTTGAAAGTATGCTCGACATCAACCTGTACTTCGACGGCCTTACAAACATATTCTCCATCCCCGAGTACAACAATCTCGAACGGGCGAAGATGTTTCTCGAAATGGTACACCAAAGGAAGAATTTCACGGATGTGCTTGTGAACCGTGACGAGGGCGTCATCATAACAATCGGCGCCGAGAACAAAGAGGGGCTTATGCAGGATTGCAGCCTAATCACGGCCACCTATCACATCAACGGAAAGCTCATCGGGAAGTTGGGCGTCATCGGCCCGACGCGCATGAAGTACGACAAGGTGACATCCGTGATCGAATACATCACGGACAATCTGAGCAAGAGTTTTAATTTGCCATAGGAGGGAATGTATGACAACGATGAAGGCAAAGCCCGCAGGCACGCCACCCAAGACCGCCGCGAAGAAAGGCGTCGCAGAGGGCGAAAAGGCAACGAATCGCGCGTCCGACGCGCGAGAAGACGCGGGTGCGGAGGCCGAAAAGGCGAAAAAAACGGCGGCGCAGCACGAGGCGAAACAGGATTCCGCCGCAGGTGCGCAGTCTGCGCAGGGCGCGGAAGCCGGCGAAGCCGCGCAGAACGCGGAAGCCGCCGACGCGCAGAGCGCGCAGGAGGAAGAGCCGGACGCCAAGTACATGCGCCTCGCGGCGGATTTTCAAAATTACAAGCGCCGCGTCGAAAAGGAAAAGAGCGAGGTCTACGCCTACGCCAACGAGAAGTTTGCCGTTGATCTCCTCGGCGTGCTCGACAACTTTGAACGGGCGCTTGAGGCCCAAGGCGACGCAGCGGCGCAGGAGGAGGGCTTCGTGAAAGGCATGGAGCTGATTTTCAGGCAGTTGCAGGACATTCTTCAAAAAAACGGCGTCGAGGAGATACAGAGTCTCGGCGAAGAGTTTGACCCCGCGATTCACAACGCGGTCATGATGGAAGCCACGGAAGCACACGAAAGCGGCAAGGTCAGCGCGGTTCTCAACAAGGGATACAGGCTGAGGGACCGCGTAATCCGGCCGGCGATGGTTAAGGTCGCGCAATGACGCCGCAATAAATGTTTCAGTTACAAACAGACTGACGCCAATGAATGATAAAGGAGAAGAGAAATGGGTAAGGTAATCGGAATAGACCTTGGAACCACAAACTCGTGCGTTTCCGTGCTGGAGGGCGGCGAACCGGGCGTCATTCCAAACGCGGAGGGCAACAGAACGACCCCCTCTGTCGTGGGATTTGCAAAGAACGGAGAGCGCCTCGTGGGCGAAACCGCGAAGCGTCAGGCGATCACGAACCCTGACAGAACCATTTCCTCCATAAAGAGGCAAATGGGAACCGGATATAAAATCGAAATCGACGGCAAGACCTATACGCCGCAGGATATTTCCGCGATGATTCTGGCTAAACTCAAGGCCGATGCGGAGGCTTATCTCGGCGAAAAGGTCACGGAGGCCGTGATTACGGTGCCGGCCTACTTCACGGACAGCCAGAAGCAGGCCACGAAAGACGCGGGCAAGATCGCGGGTCTGGACGTGAAGCGCATCATCAACGAACCCACAGCCGCCTCGCTGGCCTACGGACTCGACAAGGACGCGGATCACCACAAGATACTCGTCTACGATCTCGGCGGCGGTACTTTCGACGTCTCCGTGCTGGAACTCGGCGACGGCGTGTTCGAGGTGCTGGCTACGAACGGCAACAACAAGCTCGGCGGCGACGATTTCGACGAGGCGCTGATGAACTTCATAGCCGATACGTTTGCACGGGAGAACGGCGTCGACCTGCGCAAGGACAAGATGGCCTTGCAGCGGCTGAAAGAGGCCGCGGAGAAAGCGAAGAAAGAGCTTTCCAGTTCCCAGACGACGAATATAAACCTGCCTTTCATCACCGTGAACCAAGACGGACCCCTGCATCTGAACACGGACGTGACGCGGGCCAAGTTCGACCAGCTCACAGCCGATCTCGTGGAGAAGACCGTCGAACCCATGCGGAAAGCGCTGGCCGACGCCGGCATCACGAACAGCGACATCAACAAGGTGATCTTGGTCGGCGGTTCCACGCGCATACCGGCCGTGCAGGCGGCTGTCAAGAAGATCACGGACAAGGAACCTTTCAAGGGCATCAACCCCGACGAATGCGTTGCGGTCGGCGCGGCCATACAGGCCGGCGTGCTGACGGGCGAGGTGCATGACGTGCTGCTGCTCGACGTAACGCCGCTGTCGCTCTCAATCGAAACCCTTGGCGGCGTCGCGACGCGGCTCATCGAGCGGAACACGACGATTCCGACGAAGAAGAGCCAGATATTCTCGACGGCAGCGGACAACCAGTCCGCCGTGGACATACACGTCATGCAGGGCGAGCGCGAGATGGCCGCCGGCAACATCACGCTCGGCAGGTTTCAACTGTCCGGCATCCCGCCCGCGCCGCGCGGTATGCCGCAGATCGAAGTCACTTTCGACATCGACGCGAACGGCATCGTGAACGTCAGCGCGAAAGACCTCGGCACGGGCAAGGAGCAGCGGATCACGATCACCTCCTCCACGAAGCTGTCCGACGATGAGATCAAGGCGAAAGTCAAGGAGGCGGAGCAGTACGCCGCCGAGGACAAGCAGCGAAAAGAAGAAATCGACGCGAAGAATCAGGCCGAAACGCTTGTGTACGAGACGGAAAAATCCCTGAAAGCCTTGGAGGGCAAGCTTTCGGAGGAAGAGAAGAATCGCATTACGGAGGCCAAGGACGCGCTTTCGCGGGCGCTTGAAAGCGGAAACCTCAGCGAGATAAAACAGCGGACGGAGACGCTCACAAGCGAGTTTCACACGATTTCCGCGAAGATGTACGAGCAACAGGCGCAGGCGGCGGGCGGCGCGGGTCCCGGCGCGGACGGCATGGGCGGCGCAGGCGGTGCGCCGCAGCAGGAGGACGAACCCGCCCCGGGCAACGTCGTGGACGCGGACTATGAGGTCGTGAACGACGAGAAAGCGGACGGCGGCAAGGCGGACGAATAAGAAATGGCGGAAAAGAGGGATTATTACGAGGTTCTTGGCCTGAAAAAGGGCGCGGCGGAGGCGGATATAAAGAAAGCTTTCCGAAAGCTCGCCATGCAGTATCACCCGGACAAGAACCCGGGCAACAAGGAGGCCGAAGAGAAGTTCAAAGAGGTCAACGAGGCTTACGGCGTGCTGTCCGATCCCGAGAAGAAAGACCGCTACGACAGGTTTGGACACGCCGGCGTCGACCCGAACGCGGGTTTTGGCGGCGGCGCGGGCTTTGGCGGTTTCGGCGGAGGCGGCGGAGGCGGCTTCGAAGACCTGTTCGGCGATCTCTTCGGCGGCATGTTCGGCGGCGGCTCTGCTTCGTCGCGCAGGCGAAACGGGCCGCGAAAGGGTCCTGACGTTCAGAAGAATATCCGCATCAGCTTTGACGAAGCGGCTTTCGGCGTGAAGAAGCATATCACGCTCAACAAGCACGTCGCCTGCGACGCGTGCAACGGCACGGGCGCCGCCGGCGGCACGTCGCGCATAAAGTGTTCGAGCTGCGGCGGCACGGGCGAGGTTCGGACGCAGCAGAGAAGCCCTTTCGGGCAGTTTGTGAACGTCTCCCCCTGTTCCAAATGCGGCGGTACGGGCGAAGTGATTGAGAATCCGTGCAAGAAATGCAGCGGCAGCGGTAAGATGCGCAAGGAAATCACGCTGTCCGTGGATATCCCCGCCGGGGTGGACAATGATTCGGTCGTCAAGCTGGAGGGGCAGGGGGAACCCGGCGCCTTGGGCGGTCCTGCGGGAGACCTCTACGTCGTGATCTCCGTATCCGCGCACAGGCTCTTCGAGCGGAAAGGAAGCAACCTGCTGCTGGACATCCCGATCACCTACGCGCAGGCGGTCCTCGGCGACAGCATCACCGTCCCGACGCTTTCCGAAAAGGTGACGTACAAGATTCCGCCCGGCACGCAGTCCGGCACGGTGTTCCGGCTGAAAGGCAAGGGCATACGTTCCCTGCATACGGGCAGGACGGGGGATCTCTATGTGACCGTGACCTTGGAGGTTCCCACCAAGCTGAGCGGAGAGGAACGAAAGCTTTTGAAGAAGTTAGACGAGGTGTCCAAAAAGGATACGAGCAGCGAAACCTATCCCAAGCGCAAGAGCTTTTCTGACACGGTGCGGGATATATTCAGTTGAAACGCGCTTCGCGCTCTGATTTTGGGCAAGACAAAGTCGAACTGTCTATATCTTTACAAACTTAACCTCGCGATTTTCAAAGGTCGCGAGGTATTTTAATCCCGCTTCGCGCGCCATGAGGACGGCGCGGTCGAGCATGAAGCCCACGTCCCGGACGCGATGGGCGTCGGAGCCGATTGTCACGATTTCGCCGCCCGCCTTGACGTAGAGCCGCAGCATGTCCGCTGTGGGCGTGGTCCGCTCGCCCATGCCGTAGCGAAAGCAGGAGGTGTTGATCTCGATGCCCTTGCCGTCGGCGACCAAGAGCCGCACGATGTCCTCCACGAGGTCGCGGTAGACCTCGTCCTCCGGGATGTGCGCCGCGTAGCGGTCGATCACGTTGAAGTGGCCGAGTACGTCATAGTCCTTGTACAGCCCGAGGCATTGCAGCATATAGCCGTAGAAGCCCCTGTACAGCTCCTCTGCGCGCCTTTCGGCGTATTCGGGGGCGCAGATCTCAAAACCCTCCGCGCAGTGGAAAGAACCTATGATGAAGTCAAAAGGGTAGGTGCCCGTCATCGCGAGGCAGGCCTCCGTCACATCGTGCTGTATCCCGATTTCAAGTCCCTTAATCAGCTTGATTTCCGCGCTGTATTTCCCGGCGAGGCGTTCCAGTTCCCGCGTGTAAAGCGCGCGGTCCAATTCAAAACGATACGCCTCGTTGCGGTAGTCCGGATCGTAGTGGTCCGTGACGGCGTACTCCTTTATGCCGAGCGAGATCGCGCGCAGGAGCATGACCTCGAGCGCCTCGTCCGAATCGGCGGAGAAAGACGAGTGCGTGTGGTAATCGTACATTTGTTTACAGCCTCCTTGGAATTGTGCTATAATGATTGAGGTTTTTATTATACACCCTATGTTTCATTTTGGCAAACCGCGAAAGGGCGATGATGGCAGCGGAGGAATGGCAGCTGATAGAAGAGGCGAAAAACGGCAACGAGAGCAGCTTTGAGGCTCTGATTTTGTCTTGCAAAAAAAAGGCGTGGAACATCGCCTTTCAATATATGCGCAACGAGAACGACGCGCTGGACGCGCTCCAAGAGAGTTTTATAAAGATATACAAAAACCTGAACAGCTTCAAGGGCGACAGCCGCTTCGACACCTGGGTGCACCGCATCACGGTCAACACCTGCAAGGACATGCTGCGCAAGAACGAGAAGTACAAGCTGAACGACAGCCTGTACACGGGCGGGGACGACGGGGACTACATGCGGGAGTTTCCCGATCTCGAACCCGGGCCGGAGGACGCGGTCGTGATGTCGGAGCTGGCTTCGGAACTGCTGCGCTGCGTGGATATGCTTCCGCCCGATCACAAGGACGTCATCATACTCAGGGATATACGCAATCTGAGCTACGAGGAGATCAGCGTGATCTTAGACGCCTCGCTCGGCACCGTGAAGTCGAGAATCAACAGGGCCCGCGGCAATTTGCGGCGCATGTGGCTGGAACAAAAAGCAGGCAAGGACGTCTAATTTTATCGGAAGCCTGTTCCGATATGTGTCGATACCGGAAAAAGCAGGGGCGTTTTGTTCGTCTTTGCGTCGTCCGCGCCTGCGGAAACGCGTTCGCTTGTATAGAGGTTCCCCGGAGAAGGAGGGTATTCGTTGGAGCAGCACGGGAGAAAAATGGATTGCAATTGCGCCTTGGAGCTGCTTTCGCCGTATGTCGACGATCTGCTCGATGAGGCGGAAGCCGGCGCCCTGCGCTCTCATTTGGACGCCTGCGCCGCGTGCGGGGAGGCCTGCGCGCAGCTTTTGCGCATACGCGAGGCCCTTTTGAGCATCCCGGACGTGCCGCTTCCGGAGGGCTTCGACGAGAGGCTGCGACAGGCCCTTGCGCGTTCGTCCGAGGAAGCGCCGGCCGGCGCCGCAGACCGGCTTTCGCGCGCGGCGAAAACGCGGTCCCGCCGCAATCGCCGGCTTTGGTCGTCGGCAGCGGCTGTCTTTGCAATCGGGTTGCTGTCGCTGTTCGTCTACAGCCGCATCGATTTGGCATCTTTCGATTCGTCGCTCTCCACAGGCGGCGCCGCGGAGATCGCGCCGCAGACGGCGGAAGTCGCGCAGGGGACGCAAGAGGCCGTCGCAGAGGCCGATTTTGCAAAGGCTGCGGATCGGGATGCGGGGGAGGCCCGCATCGATTACGTCGCCGACGCGGGCGCGGGCGCCGCGCTCTCCGGGGCCGAGGGCGATGATGAAAGCGCCGCTGCGGACGACGACCGTCTTGCGTCCGCGAACGCTTCTGCGGAAGCCGCGCCGCCGGAGCAGACCGCCGGGGCGACTGCGGAACAGTTGGGCCTGTATGATCGCCACGACCTGTCGGCCTATCCCGCGCGCGGCACGACGACAAGCGCGCACCGCCTGAACGAAAAGAGCGTATGCGACGAACTCCTGCGCGAAAAGCTTGCGGGCTGGAACTACGAGCTTCTGTGGGAGGAAAAACGAGACGGCGCGTGGATTTATCGCGTAAAACTGAACAGCAACGAGGCCGGCACGGATTTCAACCAAGAGGTTGAGATTGTCGTATCCGCCGGCAAGGCGCCGCAAGTGTACTACGCCACGGAGTTTATGGGGTTTTAGGGCCGGGAGAGCGGATGGAAAACACAATCGTAATCATAGACGGAAACAGCTTGGTAAACCGGGCCTACTACGCCATACAGCGGCCGATGATAACGAAAGACGGCCTGTATACGCAGGGTATATACGGCTTCCTGAACATGTTCGGCAAACTCATGCGGGACTACGAACCCGGCTACGTCGCAGTCGCTTTCGACCGGAAAGCGCCCACCTTTCGGCATGAAGCCTACGCGCAGTACAAGGCGGGCCGCAAGAAAATGCCGGAGGAACTCGTCATGCAGCTGTCGCCGCTCAAGGAGCTGCTCGACGCAATGCACGTCAAGATGCTGGAACTCGACGGCTTTGAAGCCGACGACATCTTGGGCGCCGTTGCGAAAAAAGCGGAGGCACAGGGGCTTGCGCCGCTGATTATCACGGGGGATCGGGACGCGCTGCAGCTGGCCGGCGGGGTGACGAAAGTCCTGATTACGAAGCGGGGGACCTCGGAGTTCGATCTTTACGACGAAGAGGCCCTGCGCGAAAAATACGGCTTCGGGCCGACGGAATTTATCGATTTCAAGGGTTTGATGGGGGACCCCTCGGACAATATACCGGGCGTTCCCGGCGTCGGGGAGAAGACGGCGCAGCGGCTGATTAAGGAGTTCGGCAGCATCGAAACCCTCCTGTCGAATCTCGACCGCGTCCCCTCGGAGAAGCTCAGGACGCGCCTTGAGGAGAACGCTGTGCAGGCGCGCATGAGCCGCAAGCTGGCGGAAATCCTGATCGACGTACCCATCGAGATCGATTTTGAGAGCTTCCGCGTGACGGCGCCGGACAGCGAAAGGCTGGCGGAGATCTACGCGAAGCTGGAATTTAAGACATTCTTGAAAAAATTGAAGCTGCCGGCCGGCGCGCAGGGGGGCGCGCAGGAACCGCTCGCGCCCGCGGGCGATGCGGCGGCGGCGCTTGCGTCGCGCGCGGCGCGGCCCGCCGCGCGCGTTTGCATCGTCAGGACGAAAGCGGAAGCTGCGGCCTTTGAGCAGGCAGCCGCGGCGTCCGCATACGCCGTGCTGCACAGCTTCGGCGACAAGAGCCACATACGCCGGCCGCAGACCTACGGCATCTCCGTCCTGCTGGGCGACAGCTGCTTCTATCTGCCGCTGGACGACGCGGACGCGGCCCTGCGCGCTTCGCTCTTTCGCGCGCTGAACGCGCCGCGCGGCGGCGTGGCCGGCCACAACCTGCTCGACGAATTTTACGCGCTGCGGGCCTTGGACGCGGATTTTTCGCCGCCCGTTCTGTTCGATACAGCCGTAGGCCAGTACCTGCTCGAACCGGCGCGCAGCGAATACGGCATCGGCGCGCTGATGACGGAATACTTCCGCGAAAATCCGGTGGACGAGGATGCTTTTTTCGGCGGCGAGGGCCGGCAGATGGACATGCTCTCGGATACGGACGAGAAATACGCCGCCTACGGCGCGGCGTGGTGTGACGCGGTTGATCGGCTGATCGGCGTCATCCGGGCGCGGCTCGTCGAGGAGGATCTCATCGGCGTTTTGGAGTCCGCCGAGCTGCCGCTGATCCCGGTGCTGTCCGACATGGAAACGGCCGGTTTCTCAATCGACAAAGCGGAACTCCTGCGCGTGGGCGCCGCGCTGACGGCTGACGTAGACGCGCTCACGGAGCGCGTTTATGAGGCGGCGGGCGAGCGCTTCAACATCAAATCCCCCGCGCAGCTCGGCGTAATCCTCTTCGAGAAGCTGGGCCTGCCCGCGTCGAAAAAGACCAAGGTGGGCGGCTACGCCACGGGCGCGGACATCTTGGAAAAGCTGCGTGACAAGCATCTGATCATCGACCTTGTACTCGCGTACCGCATGTTGACGAAGCTGAACAGCACCTACGTGGAGGGCCTGCTGCCGCTCATCGGCGGCGATGGGCGCATCCATCCGCACTTCCGGCAGACCGTGACGGCGACGGGGCGCATCAGTTGCACCGAACCCAACCTGCAGAACATCCCGATCCGGCATGAGCTCGGCCGCGCCATCCGCAAGGCGTTTGTCCCCGAAAGCGAGGACTTCCTGTTGGTCGGTGCGGACTATTCGCAGATCGAGCTGCGCGTGCTGGCCCATCTGACGCAGGACCCCGCGCTGACGGAGGACTTCCGTCAGGGGGCCGACATCCACCGCCGCACGGCCGCGCGCGTCTTCGGCTTGTCCGAGGATGCGGTGACGCCGCTGCAGCGAAACCGCGCCAAGGCCGTGAATTTCGGCGTAATCTACGGCATGAGCGGTTTCGGCCTGTCGGAGGAACTCGGCATAGGCCGAAAGGAAGCCGAGCTGTACATCGAGGAATACTTCAAGACCCACGCCGCCGTGAAAGCGTTCATGGACGGGCAGATCGAATACTGCCGGCAGCACGGCTATGTGCTGACCGTGCTCGGGCGCAAGCGACGCATACCCGAGATCAGCGCCTCCGCCTATATGGCGCGGCAGTTCGGTGAAAGGCTCGCGATGAACACCCCCGTGCAGGGGAGTGCGGCGGACATCATCAAGCTTGCGATGATTCGCGCGACCGGCGCCTTGCGCGCGGCGCGGCTGCGTTCAAGGCTCATCCTGCAGGTGCACGACGAATTGATTATCGAGGCGCACAAGGACGAGCTGGAGGCGGTCAAGCAGCTTCTGCGGGAAAACATGGAACAAGCCTTTTGTCTGCGCGTGCCGCTCACGGTGGATCTGCACACGGGCGCCGATTGGTACGCGCTGAAATGAAAGTGATCGGGCTTACGGGCGGCATCGGCAGCGGTAAATCCGCCGTCACCGATTATCTGACGGAGCGGGGCCGCGCGGTCATAGACGCGGATGTGCTCGCGCGCGAGGTCGTGGCGGTCGGCACCGAGGGCTTGGCCGCCGTCGTCGCGCACTTCGGGGAAGATCTGCTGCTTCCGGACGGACGCCTGAGCAGAAAAGCTCTGGCCGCGCGCGTGTTTTCGGATGAAGCGGCGCGCGCCGCGCTGAACGGCCTGCTGCACGGGCGCATCCTGCGCGAGATGCGTGCGCGCGTCGCGCAGTGCCGCGCGGCGGGGGAGCGGGTCGTGTTTCTCAGCGTGCCGCTCTTGATCGAAACGGGGATGCAGTCCGAGACGGACGCCGTCTGGCTCGTGGACGCGGACGACGCGGAGCGCGTGCGGCGCATCTGCGCGCGCGACGGCCTGAGCGAAGCGGAAGCGCGCCTGCGACTTGCGGCCCAACTGCCCTCAGCCGAAAAGCGGCGCTGCGCCTCTGAGCTGATCGACAATTCCGGCACGCTGCGCGATCTGCGCGGCGCGGTGGACGCCTTGCTTGAGAAATACGGATTTTAGATCTTTTTATCCGTTTCGAATCTTTTTACTGCGAGAAATCCTGACGGCGCGGATGCGCGCGGGGGACGATGAAAGCATCCGGTGAGAAAAAAAAAGGACGCCGCCGCGCCGCGGCCTTGGCCGCAGCGCTTTTGTGCGCGCTGAACGCCTTTCTCCTGAGCGCCTGCGACACGGGCGTGGGCGTCATACTCGGCGGCGCCGAAAAGGAGAAGAGCGTTGCGACCGTTTCCCCCGTCGTAGCCCTGCCGATGGAGATGGTCCGGACGCTGAATCCCGCGCTTAGCAAGGACGAGGACAGCTATTTCATCGGGAAGCTCCTCTACGACAGCCTGTTTGAAACGGACGACAGCTTGGCCGCAGTACCCTCCCTCGCGGAGAGCTACAGCTATGACGAAAGCGGCCTTTCCATGAACATACGGCTGAAGAGCGGCATCCTCTGGTCCGACGGCGAGAGCTTGGACGCGGCGGACGTCGTGTTCAGCATCGATGCCTACACCGCCGACCGGGACGCGCATCTCTACGGCGCGAACGTGCGCAACATCCGGTCCGCCAAGATTCTTGCGGGCGATCCCCTGTCGCTCGTGATCGCGTTCAGGGAAGCCACGGACACGAGCGCCGCGCTGCTGACCTTTCCGATCCTGCCCGCGCATCTCTATCGAAATCGAAACGAGCTGCTGCGCGGAAACGCGGAGACGTTCATCCCCGTAGGCTCGGGACCCTATATCGTGCAAGAATATGATAGATATTCCCATTTGACGCTGACGGGCAATCCCTACCGCGCCGGTGCGGTTCCGCAGAATACGCTGATCTTTCAGGTGCTTCCCTCCCATGAGGACGCGCTGAACATGCTGAGCATCAACGCGATCTCCTACGCGGTGTCCGCGGAGGGGGACAGGGACATGATCTATCGCGACGCAAGTATGCGCGTGCAGTCCTTTCCGGGCAACGAGGCGGTTTGGATCGGCTTCAATTTCAACAAAGAGCTGTTCCGCCGCAAGGAAGCGCGGCAGGCCGTAGCGTTTTGCGTGGACAGCGCGGAGCTGCTGGAGGTCTGCTTTTACAGCAGCGGCGTTTTGGCCGACAGCATCTACTATCCGGGCTTTCTCGGGGTGGGGGAGGACGCGGATCCCTATCCCGCGGATGCGGACAGATCGAAGACCCTGCTGATTTCAGCGGGGCTTGCGGACGCGGACGGGGACGGTTTTCTCGATTACTTTTCGGTCCCGGAGGGGGAAGAGGAGGGCAGCTGGAACCCGCTGTCGCTGCGATTTCTAATCAATGAGAACGACGCTTCGCGCGTGTCGGCCGGGCAGATGATACAGGCCGCGCTGGGCCGTGTCGGCCTCGCCTGCGATCTCGCGATCCTCGGCGGGGACGCCTATGCGGCGGCGCTCGCGGAGGGCGACTACGACCTCTATCTGGGCGGCGGGAAGTTAAACGAAAGCTACGATCTGCGATCACTCCTGCATTCGGCCTACGGCAATCCGATTGCCTACGGCGATCCCGAAACGGACGCGCTCCTCGACGGACTTACAGCCGCGAAATCGCCGCAGGAGCGCCGCGACATATTCACGGAACTGCACGCGCGCCTCATCGAGGAAATCCCGTATTACTGCCTGTTTTACAAGACCTACGGCGCCGTGGCGTCGCCGGCGCTCGACGGCGAGCCGAACCCGCGCTTTGACAATATCTATCGCGGCTGCGAAACGTGGCAGTGCGTCTACGAGGCCGCGCCGAATTGACCCGCCGCCTCCGGCCGGCCGGCTCTGAATTTGCGACTTGAACAATAAGCTTTCATCCGAT
This sequence comes from Eubacteriales Family XIII. Incertae Sedis bacterium, assembly GCA_031283865.1. Lineage (GTDB taxonomy): Bacteria > Bacillota > Clostridia > Peptostreptococcales > Anaerovoracaceae > JAITLA01. The sequence goes on along the minus strand of JAITAX010000272.1, from coordinate 2,049 downwards.
CAGCTTCATGTCGAGCGCGATGCGGATCACGTCCATGTTGTTCTCCGCGCCGAGCTTCGCGTATATGATTTGAAGCACGGATTTCACCGTGTTGATCGACAGCTGCCGGTTGACGGCGATTTCCGACCTTGAGAGTCCGTGGTAGAGATCCGTCAGGATTTCCGCCTCCCGCAGCGACAACTGTATCTCGTCGCCGAGATGGTTCGACTTTTTGTATTCCGACACCGCAAAGGCCAGCTTTTTCGCGTAGGTGGCCGATTTTTTGTTGATCCGCAGGAGCCACTCCATCGGGATGTCGCAGTGCTCCGCCCGCATGGCCGCGCGGCTGAGCGTGCGCATCTTGTTGCCAAATTCGATAAAAGGCATCTCGAGGGCGTTGGCGTGCGCGAGCGCGTAAGCGCCCGAAAGCGCGCGGAGCGCGGCGGCCTTATCCTGTATCTGATAGAGGCAGATCGCTTTCAGTATCCTAAATTCGAGCCGCAGCAACAGGACCATGCCGTCGGTCTCCCGGCTCTCCAAGTAGGCCAGAAGCTCGTGGTATTTTCGATTCGCCCAATGGCAGCGCATTCGCACCGAGATGTCGAAGCTGAGCATGACGGGCGGCGTCAGGTTGTTCTCGAAACCGCCCTTGAGCCAATCGGCTATGTGGGCGTTCTGCCCGATCTGCGCGTAGTACCAGCTCGTCAGGAGATCGTAGGCGGCGGGGCTTAAAGGATGTTCCGCAAGCTCCGTCATCATCTCGAAATGCCGCAGGCGCCGCTGTATCTTCGCGTAATCGCCCGTCTGCAAATCGATGCGCAGCAGGTAGAAGACGGCGCGGCTTTCGATCTCGCGCTGCAGCCCCTCCTGCGCCTTGTGCAAGGCTTGGTAAGCGAAGCGCTTCGCCTCTTTCAATTCGCCGCGGAAGTAGGCGAGTTCCGCGCGCGCCAGACAGTTCAGGCCCTGCATACAACCGTTCATGGAATGCGCCACATAGGGCGTCAGGCGGTCGAGACTGTCAATGTAGCTCTCCGTTTCGCCGCGTTCCGCGCTGCCGATCCTGCACGCGTAAGAGCTCAGGGAAACGTCGGTCACGGGACCCCTGACCTCGTAGGGACCGAAAGGGGCGCCGAGCGTGAAATACCCGTCGGCTTTCTCGAAAGAACGCCAGAAATCCCGTTCCGCGTGCATGGGGTACAGCATCATCTGCGCGAAGCCTTTGTTGTTGTAAGCGCCCACAAGGACGCGGCAGTTGAACTTGGTAAAGGGCGGCTTCTCAAAATCCTCAATCGCCTTGTGAATCGCGGCGATGGCCTCATCGAATCTGCCCGCGCTCATGAGCAGCCGTATGTAGAGGTTGTGCGCGACGGGATTCTCCGCGAAGAGCGAATCCGGACCCTTTTCGAGCAGGGAAAGGGCGAACTTGGCCGCGTCCATGGGGATGACCTGCGGGAACATGTACGCGATGCGCACAATCGCGTTGTAGTCGCCGGCCTTTTCGTAGTAGGCAATCGCATCGATCCTGCGGTCGTTTTCCTCGAACCAACAGGCGGCCGTGCGGTAGGCGTCGCGCGTTTGCTCTTCCGACAGCAAGGTCTGTTTTTGCGTCAGATAGTCGAGGAAGAGATGATGGATGCGAAACGCGTGCATGTAGGCGTCGTAGCGTATGAAAGAACTGATGTCGGCGAGCGCTTCAACGAAGCCGGGCTTGTCGCCGGCCAGCCGCTTCGTAAGCTCATAGGGCAGGTGCTCGATGAGCGAAAGTCGGATCAGAAACGCGCGCAGGTCCTTTGGGGCCGCGAGAAAGATCTCGTTTTCGATCAGCTTGAATATATTCAGCTTCATGGCGGATATAGCAAGATTCTCCTGCTCCGGCGCGCGCTTCAGGGACAGCGCGATCAGGTTGACCGCGAAAGCCCAGCCGTCCGTGTCGCGGCAGATGTCGGCCAGACTTTCCTGCGACGCTTCGACGTTCATCATGCGGAAATAATCGATGATTTCCTCCCGCGTGAAGCGCAGATCGTCCTCGTTGATCTCGAGAAGCAGGCCCTTTGACGCCAGCGTGACCGT
>JAITAX010000258.1 GCA_031283865.1 Eubacteriales Family XIII. Incertae Sedis bacterium | reverse complement strand
GGCGCAAACCCGCGCCGCAATCCCGGCGACGCGGATTACAGACCGCTCATGGACGGGCTGATCAAGGCGCGCGACTTCATACGGAAGAACGACGACCGCAAACCGGACGCCGGCGGGACGTATCGCTACTCGCACTGCGTCATGTGCAACCACGGACCCAAGTGCGGCGTCAAGGCCGTCGTAAAGGACGGGAAGCTCCTGCGGCTCGAACGCCGTGAGGAATACGGAAACGAACTTCTCTGCGCCCTCGGCAATTCATCCCCGCAGGACCTCTACGCGCCGGACCGCGTGCTCTACCCGCTGCGGCGCGTGAACCCCAAAGGGGAAGCGTCACAGTGGAAGCGCATCGGTTGGGATGAGGCGCTCGCCGAAATCGCGGAAAATCTGAACCGCACGAAAGAAAAATACGGTGCCGATAAGGTATTGTTTATGACGGGGGACCCCAAGGAACCGCGCTCCGTGCTGCAGCGGCTCGCCTACAGCTTCGGGACACCGCATTACGGAACGGAGAGCTCCACCTGCTATACCGCGGCGGAGCTGGCGATACGGCTCATCTACGGCACGCGAACGCGGGCGATCATCCCGCTGGCCCTCGGCGGCGTCCCGGATATCAACGACACGAAAGTCTGCATCATCTGGGGCAACAACCCCGGCACATCCGCGCCTTTCTCCTACGACAAGCTGCGGACCACGCGCGAATTTGGCAGCGTCAAATACATCGTCGTCGACCCGCGCGTCACCTCGACGACCGAGAATTTTGCGGACGTGCATCTGCAGATCCGCCCCGGCACGGACGGCGCGCTCGCGCTGTTCTTCGCGAACCGACTGATCGGGGCGGGCGCTTACGACAAGGACTTCATCGAGAAGTGGGCGCACGGCTTCGCGGAGTACCGCGCGCTCGCCGCCACATACGATTTGGAGAGAACGGCGGAGCTTTGCGGCCTGCCCGCCGAGCTTCTGAACAAGGCCGCGGACATCTTAGTCACGGCGGGCGCGCCCATCGCCATCAAATCGTCGGCCGCCTATCCGCAGCACACGAACGGCGTGGACAATTACCGCGCGATGATGCTGCTCGTACCCCTGACGGGCAGCCTCGACGTGGACGGAGGACACCTCATCCCAAATGAGCCGCTCGATCTCGACGGCTGGGGCGGAAGCTACCCTTTCTCGCGCGTTCACGAACTGCTGCCCTCGCTCGGCAAGGATCGCATCGACCGAAAATACTTTCCCGTGTGGGCGGATACGGATTGGGACGGCAGTCTTCAGATCAACCGCATCCCGGAATACGTGCGCGACGGGGAGCTGCGCGCCTGCTTCGCGCTCGGGCTTAACTGCATCATGTGGCCGCAGTCGCATGAATATCAGCAAGCGTTCAAGGATATGGACTTCGTGGCCGCGGCGGATTTTCGCGAGAATCCGTGGACGCACGACTACGTGGACATGCTGCTGCCGGCGGCGATGTCCTTTGAACGCGCCGCGCCGTTCAGCGTCGTGGGGCGCAGGATCTTCCTGCGCGAACCCATCGTGGCGCCCGCAGGCGAAGCGCGCAGCGACTACCGCATCGTCTGCGACCTCGGCGCCGCGCTCGGCCTCGGCGATCTGTTCTGGGGCGGCGGTCCGAAAGCGGAGGAAGAATGCCTGCGCGAGATCCTGCGCACGGCCGGCGGCAGCAAGGACGTCACGCTCGAAATGCTGCGCGAAGCCTCGCCTGACGGCGTGGTAATCCCGCTCTCAAAGGGAATGAAATATCGAAAATGGGAACTTGGCCTGTTGCGCGACGACGGAAAGCCCGGCTTCTCGACGCCCTCCGGAAAGGTGGAATTTGCCTCGGAAATCCTGCGCGCGCACGGCTTCGAGCCTCTGCCCGTCTACCGCGAGCCGACCTACAGCCCCGTCTCGACGCCCGAGATCGCGGCCGAATACCCGCTTGTCCTGATCGCGGGTTCGCGCGTTCCTTTCTTCTGCCACTCCAAAGAGCGGGAGCTTCCCTGGCTCAGGCGCTTCATGCCGGAGCCTGTCGTGCGGCTCGGCCGCGGTGACGCGGAGGCGCGCGGTCTGCGCGACGGCGACCGCGTGCGGATCACGTCCCCGGTCAACAGGGCCGGCATCGCGGCGAAGCTGGAGATCACCAATACGCTCAAACCGGGCGTCGTCGATATGCTGCACGGCTGGGCGGAGGCGAACGTGAACGAGCTGATACCGCGCGACTTCGACCCGATCAGCGGGTTTCCCGCCTACAAAGAGGGCCTGTGCGAGATCAGGCTCGCCGGAGGCTGACCCCCGCGCAAGCAAACGCGCAGCCCCCGGAATGCCTTTTCGGCAGAATCCCCTTGCAAAATCCCGTCGTTTATACAGAATGATAAACACAGCACAACAGGCGCCGCACTCGCAGGCGCCTGTTATATTGTCCGGCGCGTTGCGCGTTTTTGCAATTTTGCAATGAAATCGGGGGTTTTTTGTCGATTTTATTTCTTTTTCTTTATACAACGTATATTTATTTGATTTTGCGCCATATGTTATGCTATAATAGGCACACGGGTTGTTGAACGGGTCAAATATCACCGAATTTTTCGTTTGAAAACGAAAACATGCACGCAAAATCGCACTGCCTGTGTATTTTGCATTTGAAGCTTATCCCAAATCAAAGAATATCGTATGCAAGACACATATACTGTGATTTTTGATTTGTAAGCGAAAAGCGCGCGTATCGCAAAAGGAGCATTCAATCTTGGCAGACTATATTTGCATGATCTCGTTTCTGTTTCTTTCCATTGCCGGGACAGTGTATTTGGCTATTGTAACCATTTGGCATTGCCGAAGTGAAAAACGAAATTATTTCATACTGTGCGTGTTCACCATTTTCCTGTATCTCGTCGGCCGCTTCTGCGAGTTGACCGCTCTTTCGGCGGACGGCGCGCTGATCGCGATGAAGATCATGTACCTGGGCAGTTGTTTTCTGCCTGTACTCTGCCTGTTCCTCGTCGCCGACTACTGCGATTTCGAACCGCGCTCAAAATTCATAAGAATCCTGTTTTTGATTTTCCCCTTTATCGGTCTGCTGATCGTATGGACCACGGAGTACACGGGCTGGATGTACGCCTCCTATTGGTACGATGCGGACAATCCCATATCGGGCCTGCAAGTCAAAGAGGGACCCCTGTACTATTTCATCTACGGCTACGCCGTGCTTTATATCGCGCTCGGCTGTGCGATTCTGATTCGAACGCTCTTTCAGCGCAGGGAGCAGTTCAAGCCGCTGATCCTGCTCTTCGCGGTGCTGATCGCGCCCTTGGCGGCGAACGGGTTATACATCCTCTGCACCATCACTTTCCAAACCGCGTTCAGCAACATCAATTTCACGCCCTTTGCCATGATCGCATCCATCGCGCTGTTCTATGTCAACATCATGCGCTACGATCTCTTTGACATCGTTCCGATGGCCTATTCGATGACCTTGGACTACATACGGGACGCCCTCGTGCTCGTGAATACGGATATGAAGTATATGGGTTCCAACAACGCGGCGCGTCTGCTCTTCCCCGGACTGGAGGGCCTGCGCCGCGGCGCAGCCGTCACGCAGCTCGCGAGCTGGCCGCAGGAACTCGCAACGCTTGACGATTACTCGGAGGACCTCGGCGTGCGCTTCGTACTGGAGGACAAGGACGGGGGAAAGCGATATTTCAGCGTGCGGATCGACGCCATATTCGCGACGAAGAAGCAGCGCCTGCTCGGCCGGATCCTTCTGATTCAGGACATCACGAACGCGATCAACCTGATGAATAAACTTGAGCGGGCCGCCTACACCGACCCCCTTACGGGACTTTACAACAGGCGGCATTTTATGGAACTTGCCTCGATGCAGTTCGAACGGGCCAAGCGCGAAAAAACGATCTGCCACGTGATGATGCTGGATTTGGATTTTTTCAAAAGCGTCAACGATACCCACGGGCATTTGGCCGGCGACGCGGTACTGCGGAATGTTTCCGCCTGCATCAAGAAGATCGTGCGCTCCTATGACTTGGTCGCGCGCTACGGCGGGGAGGAATTTGTCGTGATGATCGCGGATTCCGACGAAGACACCGCTCTGCGGCTCGCCGAGCGCATCAGGGCGCACGTCGAAGAGAGCCCCTGCCTGTATGAGGGCAAAAGCCTGCCGATCACTTTCAGCATAGGCGTGGCTTCCGCAGAGGGGGCCGATTCGTTCGAAACCCTGCTGCGGTATGCGGACGACGCCATGTACGTCGCGAAGAAGAACGGCAGGAACCGGGTTGTGCCGCACAGCGCATCCGCGCACAAGGCGACGGAATAGCGCCGAAGCGTTCCAAGGATTTTTTATGATGTCAACCGCAAAAATGTTTCGCACTTGACCTCGCACTTGACACTGCAAATCGGTCAAAAAAACGCACTTGTTTTTTCGACATTAAAAGGATATACTGT
>JAITAX010000207.1 GCA_031283865.1 Eubacteriales Family XIII. Incertae Sedis bacterium | reverse complement strand
CGCTTTCGTCCGCGCGGCGGTTCAGCAGGAGTTCCCCGGCCTTGATCCTTACCGTTTCGTTCAGCAGGGTTTCACGGACGCCCTCCCCCTCGATCTCGCAGGCGTTCATCTCGCCCGTCGTGATGTCGCAAAACACGAGGCCCGCCTGCTTCTCCTGCAAAAAAAGCGCGGCCAAGTAGTTGTTTTCCCGGTCCTGCAGCATGGCGCGGCCCGTGATCGTACCCGGCGTGACGATGCGGACGACCTCGCGCCGAACGATGCCTTTCGCGTCGTCCGCGTCCTCGGTCTGCTCGCAGATCGCGACCTTGTGGCCGCGCTCCACGAGTTTCGCGAGATAGGTCTCTGCGGCATGATAGGGTACGCCGCACATGGGCGCGCGCTCCCCGTCGCCGCTGCTCTTGCCCGTCAGCGTGATCTCAAGCTCCCGCGAAGCCGTGATCGCGTCGTCGAAGAACATTTCGTAGAAATCGCCGAGCCGGAAGAACAGGATGCAGTCCTTGTGGGCATCTTTGATTGCGTTGTATTGGCGCATCATGGGGGTCATGGCGGTTTATCCGGTTCCGATGCGGCGCGGCGCGTCTGCGGTTGTGTCCGCGCGGAGGTTCTGCCAAGCCGAGAGCGCGAGGCGGATCAGCTCGATCGCGCGCCGCAGATCCTTTTCGTTCAGCACATAGGCGATGCGGATCTCGTTGCGCCCGAGGCCCTCCGTCGCGTAGAAATCCTCCGCCGGCGTGAACATGACGGTTTCTCCCCCGTCGTCGAAATTTTGCAGCAGCCACAGCAGGAATGCCTCCGCGTCGTCCACGGGCAGCTTCACCGTGATGTAGAACGCGCCGGGCGGCGTCGAGAACACGGCGCCGTCGATCTTGGACAGTTCCTCGCAGACCGCGTTGCGGCGCCGCTCGAACTCCGCCCGCACCGCATTGAAGTAATCGGGCGGCAGCCTGTAGAGCGCGGCGGCGCCCACCTGTTCGAGCGTGGGCGCGCAGAGACGGCTCTGCGCAAGTTTTAATAAGTTGCCCATTAAATCCTTGTTTTTTGAGAGCGCGACGCCGATGCGCGCGCCGCAGGCGCTGAAGCGCTTTGAAACGGAATCTATAATCACGGTTCTGTCGGTGATGTCCTCGATCTGACCGAAGCTCGACAGGGCTTTGCCGTCGTATACAAATTCCCGGTAGACCTCGTCGGAGATGATGAACAGGTCGTTTTCCCGCGCGAAAGCGCCGATGCGCTCCATTTCCTCCCGCGTGAGCACGACGCCCGTCGGGTTGCCGGGGTTCGTGAGCAGCAGGGCCTTGGTCCGCGGCGTGACAAGGCGTTCGAGCGCGTCGCGGTCGGCATAGCGGTAGCCGTCCTCAGCGCGCGTGGTGAGCGGGACGATGACGCCGCCCGAAGCGCGCACGAAAGCGCCGTAGTTCGTGTAGAAAGGTTCCGGCACAATGACCTCGTCGCCGTCGTCGCAGATGCAGTCTACGACAAAGCGCAGGGCCTCGCTGCCGCCGCAGGTGATGAGGATCTCCTCCTGCGAGAAGTCCATGCCGTAGCGCCCGTAGTAGTCCCGCACGGCTTCGATGAGTTCGGGCGAACCCGCGGAGGGACCGTATTCCACGATTTCCCGCAAATCGTTTCGGATCGCCTCCATGAATACGGCGGGGGTTTTTATATCGGGCTGGCCGATATTCAGAAAGTACAGCTTCTTGCCCGCGTGCTTCGCGGCTTCCGTGTACTTGAAGAATTTTCTGATGGGAGAGGGTTTGATGCCGCGTATTTTTTTCGATAACCTCATTCAGCACTCCTTTAACAGCAGTAGAAATTCTATATTGCCTTTCGCGCCCTTTATGGGCGACGGCATTTGGCCGCAGGCGGCAAGGCCGTTTTCCAGACCGTAGGCGATCACGTTTTGCACCGTCGCCGCGCGGACTTTCTCGTCGCGCACGATGCCGTTCTTTCCGACCTGCTCCCGGCCCGCCTCAAACTGCGGCTTGACGAGACAGAGGATCGCGCCGCCTTTTGCCAAGAGGCCGACGGCCACGGGCAGGACCGGCTTCAACGAGATGAAAGAAACGTCTATCGTGATCAGATCCGCCTTTTCCGGGACGGCGTCCGCGTTCATCAGGCGTATGTTGACGCGCTCCATGTTCGTAACGCGGGCGTCGTTTCGCAGCTTCCAGTCGAGCTGACCGTAGCCGACATCGATGGCGTAGACCCGCCGCGCGCCGCGCTGCAGCAGGCAGTCCGTAAAGCCGCCCGTGGAGGCGCCGATGTCGATCACAGTCGCGCCGCTCGGGTCTATGCGGAAGCCGTCGAGGGCGGCCGCGAGCTTCAAGCCGCCGCGGCTCACATAGGGGCAGGCCGGCGCGAGCAGGCTGATTTCCGCGTCCTGCGCGACGGGCATACCTGCTTTCGGCGCGCGCGCGCCGTCCACGAGGACGATGCCCGCCATGACCGCGGCTTTCGCTTTCTCCCGCGACGCGAAGAAGCCGCGCGCGTGCAGGATCGTATCCAATCTGTCCTTAGGCGTTTTCAATTGTTGCGGTGCACGAGATACTGCGCCATCTTTATGAAAAACTCCGCGTTGTCGTAGAAAGGCGCCAGCGTGTCGATTGCGGCTTCCGTCAGCGCCTCGAGCCGCTTGCGCGACGCTTCGAGGCCGTAGAGCGACGGGTAGGTCGGTTTTTCGCGCGCGTTGTCCGCGCCCGTCCGCTTGCCGAGCTTGTCTTCGTCGCCCGTGACGTCAAGGATGTCGTCGGCGATCTGGAAAGCGAGGCCGAGGTTTTCCGCATAGTCCTCCAGCGCCGTAAGCACCTCTTTCGCCGCGCCGCCTATGAAAGCGCCGGCCTTTACGGCGGAGATGATCGGCGCGGCGGTCTTGTTCAGGTGGATGTAGTCGAGCAGTCCGCCCGCAATCGACTTGCCCGCCGCTTCGATGTCGGCGGCCTGCCCCGCCACCATACCCCGGCAGCCTACGCCTTTCGATATCTCATACGCGGCGCGAACGCGCCGCTTCAGCCTGTCGGAATCGTCGAAGTAGATGAGCATGTCCTTGTTCATGGCCTCGAAAGCCGTAGTCAGAAGTCCGTCGCCCGCAAGCACGGCCATGCCCTCCCCGTAGACCTTGTGATTCGTCGGCCGGCCGCGGCGCAGCTCGTCGTCGTCCAAGCCGGGCAGGTCGTCGTGGATCAGCGAATAGCTGTGGATGTACTCGACGGCGCAGGCATAGGGCAGGGCCTCGCGCACCTCGCCGCCCGCGAACTCGCAGGCCGCCAGCAAGAGCACGGGGCGTATGCGCTTGCCGCCGTTTTCCAAACTGTAGCACATGGCCTCGTACAGGGAACTGCTCTTAGCGTTCACCTCGGGAAGGAAGTCCGGGAGGTGTTCTTCGACCAAAGCCTTGAACGCGATGTACTCTTTAAAATCCCGCATATTCGACTCCATTCATCGGGTCCCGCGCGCGGCTAAAGTTCGCCTTTGCCGTAGACCTCGATCTTCTGTTTCGCTTCGTTCAGGACCGTTTCACAGCGTTCGTAGAAAGCCATGCCCTCCTCGAAGCTCTTGACGACGCCGGCGAGCGTCGTTCCCTCGCTCTTCAGCGCCTCCACGGAGCGTTCCAGACCCGCGAGCGCCTCCTCGAAAGAGGGCGCGGCCTCAGCCTCGACCTTTTCAGCCGTTTTTCCGCCTTTCCGCTTTCCGGCCTCGCGCAGTTCGTCTTTCGTCATATCACAGCACCTCCAATGCAAGCTTTCCGTCCGCCAAATGCGCTTTGATCGCGTCACCCCTCTGCGCGTCCGAAACGGAGACGATGACGGTGCCGTCCGCTGCCGTCAGCACGGCGTAGCCCCGCGCGAGGACAGCCGAGGGATCCAGTGAGGACAGCGCCGCGCCGCCGGCCGCGACGCGCGTTTTTCTCTCCGAAAGCGCGCGCTCCGCGCGGCGCGAGAACTCCGCTCTCAGTTCCGCCGTGCGGCGGGAAGCGTCGCCCGCGGCGCGCTCCAAGGCGGCGAAGAGTTCCGCGCGCCCGCCGCTCTTCACGCGCAGCGTCAGGTGCTCCAGCCGCCGCCGCGCGGACTCCGACAACTCGGTCCTGCCGTCCTTGAGCAAGGCCCTGAGCGCCGCCGTGTCCGGCACGGCTGCCTGCGCCGCCGCCGTCGGCGTTTCCGCGCGCTTATCGGCGACGAAATCCATAACGGTAAAATCCGTTTCGTGTCCCACAGCCGATATGACGGGGATCGCGGAGGCGAATACGGCCCGCGCGACAACCTCCTCGTTGAAAGCTTGCAGGTCCTCCGCCGCGCCGCCGCCGCGACCCACGATCATGCAGTCCGTTTCGGGAAAGCGCTCGTTCAGCGCGGTCACAGCCGCCGCGATCTCTTCCGCCGCCCCCTCCCCCTGCACCCTGACGGGATAGATGAGGACGTCGACGCAGCGGTTGCGGTTCTGAATGATCTTCAATATATCCCGCACGGCCGCCCCCGTTTCCGAAGTGACGACGGCCAGCTTGCGCGGAAAAAACGGCAGAGGCCGCTTGTGCTTCTCGTCAAACAGGCCCTCCCGCGCAAGCTTCTCCTTGAGCTTGTCGAAAGCGAGCGCCGGCGCGCCCCGGCCGACCGCCGAGATGTCCGTGACGTTCAGCGAGTAATAACCGCCCCTCTCGTAGACCGAGATATAGCCTGCGGCCACGATCTCTGTGCCGTCCGCGAGTTCGCGCAAGACGCCCTGCGCGCCGGCCGGCAGGAAGCAGCCGAGCGTGGACGATGCGTCTTTCAGGCTGAAGTATATATGTCCGGAACCGTGATATTTCAGGTTCGCGATCTCTCCTATGACGGAAACGACGCCGAGGACGGGATCCGCCCGCAGTACGCGGCTGATGTATCCGTTCAGTTGCGATACGGTGACGGGTTTTACGGCCATAGTTTTTCCGCTCCCAAAAGCGCGATCCCGACGGCGTTGTCGCCGCAGAGCGCCGCGTCGCCGAATACGGGCGCCGGCCCGGCCCCGCGCGCCGCGGCCGCAATGCGCCGCCGCAGAAAGATTGAGGCGGACACGCCGCCCGCAAACAGCATCTCCCGCGCGCCGTACCTGCGGGCCGCCTCCGCGCCGATCCCAAGCAGGCAGTCGGCGATGTTCTCAAAGATCGCGCGCGACAGGACGCGCGCGTCCGCACCGCCGCGAACCGCGCGCAGGCATTGCGTTTCCATGCCCGACAGGTTGAAGAAAAACCCGTCCGCAGGGATGCGCGCCAGCCCCGCGCCGCCCTGCGCGTCGGCTTCCGCCGCCGTCGCAAGGGCATCGAGCGCCGCGCCGGCCGGAAAATCCATGCCGAGCGCCACGCCCACGCGATCCAAGAGCTGTCCGAAAGAGATATCCTTGCCGCCGCCTATGATCGAAAGCCTTGCGCCGCCGTCCTCCGCGAGCAAAAGCTCGCTCGTGCCGCCCGAGATCTGCCACGCGAGAAAGGCTTCGCCTCTGCGCAGCTCCGTCCCGTGAAGCGCCGCGCGGATATGTCCCTCCTGATGAGAAAAACAAAAAAGCGGCGCGCCCAGAGCGTCGGCGAGCAATGCCGCAAGGCGCAGGCCCGCACGAAACACGGGCATGTAGGCGCCTGCGACCGGCCTCGGCTTTTCGCTGACGGCCACGGCGCCGATGCGGTCGCGATGCGTGCGCAGGAGCGCGCCGGCGAGCGCGGGCAGTCTGTCGACATGCCGAAAAAAAGCCTCGGACTGCCGCAGCCCCCGCAGGCCGCGCTTGACGGGCAGTTGCTCGCGCAGGTCAGCCGCAACATCGCGCGCGGCATCCGCAAGCGCGACGGAACTCGTGTAGTTGCTCGTATCTATGCCGAGTACGAGGTCCTTGGGCATTTGTTAAAGAAGCGTCCTTTCTTTCTCCTTGCTGCGAATCAGCTTTCCGAGGATGCCGTTGATGAAGCGCGGGGATTCATCTTCGCCGTACAGCTTGGCCAGTTCGACGGCCTCATTGGCGGAAACGGAATCCGGGATGTCCTCCATGTAGAAGATCTCGGCCGCCGCGATGCGCAGTATGCTGAGGTCCGCCTTTGCGATGCGCGAAACTTTCCAGTTGTCGCTGCAAGCTTCGATCATCCTGTCCAGCGCTTCCCTGTTGTCGCGAACGAATGCGTGCGCGCGGTATACGTAGGAAAGCTGCGCCCTGTCTTCGAAAAAATATTCTATGAAGCGATCTCGCGCGTCTTCGCTGAAGTCCCCTTGAAATTCCATCTGGAACAGCATTCGCATCAGCAGTTCGCGCGCTTTCGCGCGTTTACTGCCGCGCATCGACATGTCCGCCGCCCCTCTCGCCCGGCAGGTGAACGCCCTGAACGACCACGTTCACGGCCTTGACGGCGGCGTCCGTCATCTCTTCAAGCTCGTTCTTCACGCGCCTTTGCAAATCCCAAGCGACTTCCGGGATCTTCACGCCGTAATCGACGACGATCTGTATGTCTATCACCACGCCGTCCGCCTCGTCCGAAACCTTGATGCCTTTGAATTTCAACTCCTTGCCGAGGATGTTCTGCGACAGCGTGTCCTGAAATCCGCCGAAGAGCTCATGCACCCCCTGCGTGCGCGAAACGGCCTCCCGCACGCAGACGGCGATGACCTCTTCCGTTATGGTAATGCTGCCGTAGCCGTCCGCATTGATTTTATCAGGCATCTTTTTCCTCGGATTCACCGCTTTCGCCCGCATCGGGCCGCAGCGGAACAGTGAGCAATATCTTGTCGATCCTGCGGTCTTTGACCGATTCGACCTTGAACACGAAGCCCTCCGCCTCGATGACGTATTCCTTGGCGTCGCCCTCATCCGGTATCTCGCCGATGCGGTCCACGATGAAGCCGCCTATCGTTTCATGTTCGTCCGATTCTATGTTCAGCGAAAGAGCCTCGTTCAAATCGTCTATGTAATACCCGCCGTCGAGCAGCCACGTGTTTTCGCCCGTTCTTTCGAGCTTAGGCTCGCTGTCGTCGTATTCGTCGTCTATGTTGCCCATGATCTCCTCGATCATGTCCTCTATCGTCACGATGCCGGAAAAGCCGCCGTATTCGTCGATCAAAAGCGCGATGTGCGTCTTGGAGCGCTGCATGTCCCGGAAGAGTTCGTCGATGTTCTTGCTCTCGGGTACGAAATAGGGTTTTTGCAGAATCTTGCGGATGTGGACCTTGTCAAAACCGTACTGCCGCGCCTTGATGATGTAGTCTTTCATATAGAGCACGCCGATCACGTCATCCACGTCCTTGTCGTAGACGGGGATGCGCGAGAAG
>JAITAX010000189.1 GCA_031283865.1 Eubacteriales Family XIII. Incertae Sedis bacterium | reverse complement strand
TTTCGCCCCCAGTCCTCCGGCTGCGGCAGTCCGACATGATGGTTCTCTCCCGCTTTTCGGGGAAAGATCACGGAGTGGCGCTCGCCTTGCTGAGCAGGGGGCTGCCGGTCGACGATGAGAGCGTGCGCTCCCTGAGGCGGCAGTGGATGAAGATGGGCGGCGAAAATGCCAAACTCGGCGCGCTGACGGAGTTGTGGGCGAGGGGTGCCGAAATGACGGAGCGCAACATCTCGCTGCTGATATGGTACATGGGACTCTCGCCGGAGGAAACTGCGCGAATATGGAAAAAAATCAGCAATCGCCTGCGCCGCGATAACATCCTCCGGCGTCGTCAGCTTGATGTTGTCATAATCCCCCTCTGTAAGATACACTTTCTCGCCGATCCTTTCAAGCAAAACCGCGTCGTCCGTACCCGTAAAGCCGTCCCTGATCGCCGCCGCGTAGGCCGCGCACAGCAAAGGCCGCAGGAAAGCCTGCGGCGTCTGTATCCCATACAGCGCGCTACGGTCCAGCGTTTTTGTGAATACGCCGTCCCGCGCCGCCTTGATCGTGTCCTTGACGGGCGTCGCCGCCGCCGCCGCGCCTTTCTCCGCCGCGCAGCGCAGCACGCGATCAATGCAGGCCTGCGAAACGAAAGGCCTGACGGCGTCGTGAATCAGGACGAGGTCCACCGCCTCGGGCAGAGCCGAAAGCCCCGCAAAAACAGACGCCTGCCGCGTCGCGCCGCCCGCGCATATGCCCCGCAGCTTCGCGACCGGGCCGCCCAAGGCCGCGCGGCAAACCTTCGCGCGCCCTTTCTCCGCCACCAAGTAAATATCATCAACGGAAGCGTTTCTTTCAAACGCTTCCGTTGATCTTGCCAAGACCGACCGATCACCGATCCGCATAAACTGCTTGGGCAGGTCCGCGCCCATGCGCAGACCCGCGCCCGCGGCGGCGATGATGACCGCCACGCGCTTGTCACGATACATTCGACTGCTTCCCTTTGGGCTTGGCGAAGATCATGCGTCCGGCGGAGGTCTGGAGCACGCTCGTGACGAGCACATCCACCGCTTTGCCGATGAACTTTCGCCCCTCTTCCACGACGATCATCGTGCCGTCGTCGAGATAGGCCACGGCTTGGTTGTTCTCCTTGCCCTCCTTGACCGGGAAGATGTTCATGTCCTCGCCCGGCAGCACGACGGGCTTCAGCGTGTTGGCGAGCTCGTTTATGTTCAGCACCTCGACGCCCTTGATCGTGGCGACTTTGTTCAGATTGAAGTCGTTTGTGACGACCTTGCCGCGCAGCATCTGCGCCAGCTTCAACAGCTTGACGTCCACCTCGGGTATCTCCTCGAGGCTCTTGTCCGCTTCCGTATTGTAGATGTCCACGCCGTGTTCCGTCTGTATCCTGTTCAAAACGTCAAGCCCCCGCCGCCCGCGGTTCCGCTTCAGGCCGTCGGAGGAATCCGCGATGTGGCGCAGCTCCACGAGCACAAATTCCGGGATCACAACCGGGCCCTCTATGAAACCCGTCTTCATGATGTCGGCGATCCGCCCGTCGATGATGACGCTCGTGTCGAATATCTTGGGCGTCGCGTCCGCGTTTTTGCCCTTGGTCTTGGATGCCGCGCCGCCGCGCCGCGCGGAGAGCCACGCGGGGATCAGGTCCTTGCCTTTCTTCGTGGCGACGACGACGCCGAGAAACCCCATCGCGATATAGGTGACAATGCTCAGCGCAACGCCGATATGCGGCCCCATGTCCGAAAAGATAGGGCTGATAAGGAATGCGATGATCAGGCCGATCACAAGACCCGCCGTACCCGCAACGAGATCGTTGGCGGGAATCGTTTGCAGATCGGATTCGATGTTTTTCGCCACGCGCGCGCCGTGCTTGCCAAACAGGGGCGTCATGATAAAAAACAAGAAACCGAATGCGACCGCAGACACCGCGATCACGATTGCCCGGTACAGCGGATCCAAGGACTTCAGATGAAAAAACCCCGTCAAATCCCCGATGAAACTCGCAACCAAGAAAAATCCGTAGCCGGTTAAGATTCCGATGGTAGTGGCTATGATCCGTACAAATTTTTTGATCAATGAAAAAGCAACCTCCTGCCTGTCTTTTTTTGTCCGGCGCGGCGCGCGAAAGCTATCCGCAGACCGCTTTCTCTATGAGAGATTCAAGGTCCGCAGCCGCCTCGTCCACGGCGAGGATCAACTCGCTGATCAATATCTGCTTCGCGTTCGCGAGCATCCTCTTCTCGCCCGTCGATAGTTTTTTGACTCTGTCTATGCGCATGAGGTTCCTCACAACCTCCGCGACGCAACAGGTTTCGCCCGTCTTCAGCTTCGCCATATTCTCGCGGTAACGTCGATTCCAATTGTCCGACATCTCCGTAGAGTCGTTGGAAAGGACCTCCAACACATGTATAAGCTCATCCGCCGTGATTACCTCCCGCACACCGATCACATCGGAGCTGTCGCAGGGAATCATGATCTTCATATCCCCAAACGCGATATTCAAGATGTAATATCGGCGCGTTTCCCCCAAAATGTGCTTCTCCTCGATAGCCTCTATGACGCCGGCGCCATGCATCGGATACACGATTCTATCGCCTATGACAAACATAATCCTCCTCCAAGAACGCCTTTTTACACAAATCCCCTGTATTCCAGTATAGCGATCTTTCAGCATTATGTCAAGAAAACAATTTTTTAGTTTATCACAGTGGAAAATATATGTCAATAGAATTTTATTTCCTTATACTATAAATTTTTAAAATAAATCCCATTACCCACACAAAAACGCACAGGGCAGGGCGCGCCTGTCCTGTGCGAATGCGCCGGCATAAGCCGGCAGAGGCCGCGGCTGCAGCCGGGATCGTCTACATCGTTGCCGCGTCCTTTCTGAGCAGCTCCGCCTTGTCGGTCTTCTCCCACGGGAGATCGAGGTCCGGGCGGCCGAAATGTCCGTAAGCCGACACCTGTTTGTAAATCG
>JAITAX010000186.1 GCA_031283865.1 Eubacteriales Family XIII. Incertae Sedis bacterium | reverse complement strand
ATCAAGCCCCTTCTGCTCGGTGAGACGGCTTACGAGCACGAGGAGCGGCGTGTCGGCTTCTGTGGGGAGCGCGAGCTCCGTCTGCAGGTTTTTTTTGTTGAAAGCCTTGCCCTCGCTGTCTCCGCACGTATATGTCCTGAAGATCATTTTATCGCCGGCAGGGTCGTATTCGCCGTAGTCTATGCCGTTCAATATGCCGGTCAGCCGTTCTTCGCGCCAGCGCAGCACACCGTCCAAGCCCTCGCCGAAATAGGGCGTCATGATTTCCCGCGCGTAGGTCGGACTGACCGTCGTGATCGCGTCCGCATAGTGCAACGCACCCTTCAGGAAATTAACGGCATCGCCGAAGGCCAGATATTCGTATGCCGCGACGTGATCCGCCATGTCGAGGATGTCCCCGAGGAAGGCGTATCCGGCTATTCCTTGATATTTAAGATTATGGATGCTGATGACGCTTTTGATGTCATAATAGTAGGGATGTTCACCGAAATACTCCTTCAGCATGACGGGAATGAGCGCGGTATGCCAGTCGTTGCAATGGATGATCTGCGGTTTGAAGCGCTCGAGGTGCATCAGGCAGAGGAGCGTCGCCTTGCAGAAAAAGGCCGCCCTCTCCGCGTCGTCGCCGTAGCCGTACAGCGAATCGCGCTTGAAATATTGCTCGTTGTCGATAAAATAATAGGTCACGCCCTTGTGCTTGAGCGTTTCCACGCCGCAATACTGCGTTCGCCAGCCCAATTGCACCTGAAAGCTGAAAAGCAGCTTCATTTCGCTTCTGAACCGGCTTGGGATCGCGTCGTGCTTGGGCATGACGACGCGCACGTCGTGTCCGCTCTCTTTCAGAAAGAAAGGCAGTGCGCCTCCCACATCGCCGAGACCCCCGCTTTTCGCAAAGGGCGCGGCTTCAAAAATCGCAAATAATATATTCATAGTTCACCTCATGAAAGCATTACATCGTACTTCTCTTGCCGAGCACTAAGGGATGTTCGTCGCTCCCCCGCAGAATCGCGCCGTCTCCGATTGTGACATACTTATCCGCTATGACGTTCTCCACGACGGCGCCGCGCCCGATGACGCTGCGCTGCATGATGACGCTGTCCTTGACGACCGCGTCCGCCCCGATCGTCACGCCGGGGAAGAGGACGCTGTTTTCCACGCGTCCGCGAATCGTGCATTCGTTCGGAATCAGCGCGTTGCTCGTGGCCGAACCGCTGTAGTAACGCGTCGGCGCGCCGTCGCGCACTTTCGTGTAGACGGACCTCTTACCGAAAAACAGTTCGTCGTGAATCTCGGGCAACAGAATATCCCTGCTGCATTTCATAAAAGAATGCACAGAGTCGATCCTGCCGAGATAACCCGTGAACTCATAGCCGTACATCCGGATGTTTCCTATATTTTCCAGAAGCACGTCGGTCAACTCCATGTGGTCCACGGCGAGATACCAGCCGATCAAATCCACGAGGACCTGCCTTTTGAAGATCATGCAGTCTATGAACATCGCCGGCGGCGGCATCTCTGCGGGAGTGGATTCGGGCCGCACGCGAAGCATCTTCGTGATGCGTTTTTCAAAGTTCAAATCGAGGAAAAGCCCCTTGCTCCAATGCGCCGGATTCTCACCGCGATACGCGAGCGTGACATCGGCGTCATTCTTCGCGTGGGCCTCGATAAGAGCGTTGTAATCCATATTATATACCTGATTCGCGGAGGTTACAATAACATATTCCCTGTAGTCGCGCGTCAGGTAATCCATGTTTCGGATCATGTCCTTTACGAGAAATTGCGTGCTCATATTCCTGAAGCCGTAGATCGAGCCGGGCAGGATGAACAGCCCGTCCCGCTTGCGGTCCAGAAGCCATTCCTTGCCCGCGCCAAGGTGGTCGAGCAGGGAACGGTACATGTAGGGCGTGACGATGCCCACCGTGCGGATGCCCGCGTTCACCATGTTGGACAGCACGAAGTCGATCAAACGGTAGCGGCCTCCGAAAGGGAGCGAGGCGGGCGGCCTGTCCGTCGTCAGACTGCCAAGGCTTTCCGTGTTGTAATTCGCGCAGATAAGACCCATCGTTTCATTCATTTCACCACCTCCCGATTTGATTTCTTGTTCCGCCCGGCTATGCGTGGTTCACGTTTTCCCCCGCCGGGACGCGCGCGCCCTCGATGATGCACATGTCGCCCGCGACGACCGTGATTCCCTGCTGCGGCGCTTCCCCGTCCTCCGGCTTCGCTCCGATCAAGCTGTCCTTGCCGATCTGCGTGTTCTCGCCCACAATCACCTTGTGCAAGGTGCAGCCCCGCTCGATCCGCACCCCGGGCAATATGATGGAATCGATGACGGAACAGTCCTCCTCGATGCGGACGTCCGGGCATATGACGGAATCGATGACGGCGCCTCGTATGCTGCATCCGTTGCAGATCAGGCTGTTCTCAACCTTGGCCTCGGGCCAGATGTAGTGCGGCGGGAAGATGTTGCTGTTGGACAGGACGCGCTCTTGCCGATCAAAGATATTGAATGAGGGTTCCTCGCGCAAAAGCTCCATGTTGGCCTCATAATAGCTCTCAATCGTACCCACGTCTTTCCAATAGCCGCTGAAGCGGTACGCGTACAGGGACTTGCCCTGCGCGAGCAGCCGCGGCAGCACGTCGCCGCCGAAATCCTTCGAGGAATCGGAATCGTTGTCATCCTCCGTCAGCGCGTCCGCAAGCAGCTTCGCGTTGAAGATGTAGACGCCCATAGAGGCGAGATTGCTGTCCGGCTCTTTCGGCTTTTCAGAGAATTTCGTGATGCGCCCGTCCTCTGCGGCCGTCAGTATACCGAAACGGCTCGCCTCTTCCCAAGGCACCTCCATGGCGGAGATAGTCACGTCCGCCTTGCTCTCGATGTGAAAGTCCAGCATCTTGTTATAGTGCATTGTGTAGATGTGGTCGCCGGAGAGGATCAGCACGTAGTCGGGGTCGTAGCCCGAGATAAAGTCCATGTTTTGGAAAATCGCGTTGGCGGTGCCGATGTACCAGCCGCCGCCGTCCCGCTTTTGATAGGGCGGCAATATGTGAACGCCGCCGCCCGCCTCGTTCAGGTCCCAAGACGCGCCCGTGCCGATGTACGCGTTGAGCATCAGAGGCCGGTACTGCGTCAGCACGCCTACGGTGTCGATGCCCGAACGGACGCAATTGTTCAGGCTGAAATCGATGATCCTGTACTTGCCGCCGAAAGAAACCGCCGGCTTTGCGATCGAATGGGTCAAGGCCCCGAGCCTGTTTCCCTGTCCGCCGGCCAGCAGCATCGCAATGCAGCGCTTTTTACTCATAAACCGCCTCCTCCTTTCAGGTTTTCCATATCTCCGCGTCGTACTTCTTTATGGTTTCATCGCTCGTGAAATAGCGAGAACGCATGATGTTGCGCAGCGACATGCGCCGCCATGCCCGCTCGTCCCTGTAGAGCGCTTGCAGCTTGCCGAAAGCGTCCACATAGGACGGGAAATCCTTGAGGACGAAGTATTCATCGTTGTCGCGCAGCAGGCTGTCGTAGATGTCCCTGAAATCGCTGCCCGCGTTCGGGAAAAAGCCGTCGATCAACTGATCCACAAGGCGCTTGATGCGGGAATCGCCGTGGTACTCGTCCCAGGCCGAATAGCCGCCCTTGCGATAAAAGCTCATGACCTGATCGATCTTGAGTCCGAAGAGCGCCATGTTCTCCTCGCCGACGGCGTCACGAATCTCGAGGTTCGCGCCGTCCAGCGTGCCGAGCGTGATCGCGCCGTTCATCATCTGCTTCATGTTGCCCGTACCCGAAGCCTCCTTGCCGGCTATGGAGATCTGTTCGCTTATATCCGCCACCGGATAGATCATCTCGCCGATGCTCACGTTGAAGTTCTCCATAAACACGACGCGCAGCAGGTCGCGCGTCAGCGGATCGGCGTTGACCTTTTCGGCTACGGCGCTGATTAAGCCGATGATCGTCTTGGCGAAGCGGTAGCCGGGCGCGGCCTTGCCCGCGAAGATGAACACGTTCGGGGACAAATCCGCGTTCGGGTTTTCCCGCACGGTATTGTAGAGTTCCATGATCTTGAACACGTTCAGAAGCTGCCGCTTATAGCCGTGAATGCGCTTCACGTGTACGTCGAATATGGCGTCCGGGCTGACCGTGACGCCGTTCGTTTCCTTGATGCAGCGCGCGAGGCGCAGTTTGTTCTCGCGCTTGACCTCGTGCAGGCGCTGCAGGAAAGCGTTGTCGTTTTCAAAATGCGCAAGGCCCTCGAGTTCGTGCGGATCCTTGATCCAGCTTTCGCCGATGGCTTCACTGATCAAGCCCGAAAGCCCGCGGTTCGCGCACAGCAGGAAGCGCCTGTGGGAAACGCCGTTCGTCACGTTCTTGAACTTGTACGGGAAGTTGGCGTAAAAGGCGCGCAGCAAATCCCGCTTCAAAAGCTCGCTGTGCAGGAAAGCCACGCCGTTGATCGTATGGCTGCCGATGACGGCGAGGTTAACCATGTGCAGCAGACCGTCGCGTATAATGGCCGTGTCTTTGATCTGCGTTTCGGTCGCGGACAGGCTTTCAAGCTGCATCCTGTGGCGCCTGTCGATCTCCGCGATTATCATGTAAACACGCGGCAGCAGGCGCTTGAACAGTTCTTCGGGCCAGCGCTCGAGCGCTTCGGGCATGACGGTGTGGTTGGTGAACGAAATCGTATTGACCGTAATGGCCCAAGCGCGGTCCCAGCCGATGCCTTCCTCGTCGACCAATATGCGCATCAGCTCCGCCACGCACAGGGCCGGATGCGTATCATTGATGTGGATCGCGACGCTCTCGTTCATATCCCACAGGCTGCCGCGCTTCTTCTTGCAACGAACGACGATGGCGCCGACGCCGG
>JAITAX010000176.1 GCA_031283865.1 Eubacteriales Family XIII. Incertae Sedis bacterium | reverse complement strand
TAGCGGCGCGCCTCCGCGTGGAAGCGATCCAGCCGTTCCGCGTAGTCCGCGGGCACGTGAACCAGCGCGATCCGAACCGCCGGGTCGCCCGTATCCAGCACCAAATACATCAGGGAGAGTACGATCAGCGGCGCAAACAGCATCAGCGCGAGCGTCCGTCGATCCCGCCGCATCTGCCGCAGGATGCGCAGCGCCAAAGCAAAAACCCTCATACCGCTCCCTCCTCGGGCGCACCGCCGCTGAACCGCACAAAGGCTTCTTCGAGGCCGACCGCCCCGGCCGCCGACAGAATCTCGTCCCGCGTCCCCAGCGCGAGCAAGGCGCCGTCGCGCAACATCGCGATTCGGTTGCACTGCTCCGCCTCGTCCATGACGTGCGTCGTGACGAGAATCACGGCGCCCTCCTGCGCAACGCCGCGCAGATGCGCCCATATGCCGCGCCGGAGCAGGGGGTCTATCCCCACCGTCGGCTCGTCGAGTATCAGCACGGAGGGTTTGTGCAGCAGCGCCGCAATGAGCGAAAGCCGCCGCTTCATGCCGCCGGAATACAGATGAACCGGCTTTTTCATATCCTCGCTCAGATTTACCGTTTCCGCCAGCTCCGCGATGCGCGCGCGCAGCGCCTTTCCGCGAAGCCCGTAGACGCTTCCGAAAAACTGCAGGTTTTCCTCCGCACTCAGGGCCGGATACAGCGCATCCCCCTGCGCCATATACCCGATCCGCGCCATAGCGAGGAGCTTGGGCATGGATTCGCCCAGCACGACGGCCCGCCCGCGAGAGGCCCGCAGAATCCCGGCCGCAATCCGTACCAGCGTGGTTTTCCCGCAGCCTGAGGGTCCGAGCAGACCGCAGATCTCGCCGGGCCGGACCCTGAGACAAATCCCGCGCAGAATCTGCTTTTTGCCAAAAAACAGATCGACGTCTTCCAGCGACAAGTCCTCCGTGTTCATCGGCTCCCTCCCTCGACGCAACATGTTCAAGGTATGTGAGTGAGTAATCACTCTCTACGCGATCAGTCTACACCCGCCGCCGCGCCTTGTCAAGAGGCAATTTGACGGCTGTCGCTTGAGAATTTGTCAAAAACTCTTTCCCGGCGCTGAAAGCCTTGTCCGGATATTCGCCCGGCGCGTTGAACGGCGGAGGCTTCCGCCGCCGAAAATCCGCCCGGCTCAGCCCTTGTTCAAAAACTCTTTCCCGACGCTGAAAGCCTTGCCCAGATATTCGCCCGTCGCGTTGTAGGCGCTCTTGGCCGGGTCGAAGAGCAGCGGCGCGAGCTTTTCAATGTCGGGCAGACCGCCGGCGGTCAGGCAGGACGCGTCGGCCATGACGCTTACGATCTCGCCGACGAACTGCACGTGCTGCCCCAGCTCCATCGTATGGATCACCTTGCACGCGAGGCACAGCGGAAATTCCTCAATGTAGGGCGCGTCCACATGCGGGCTTTTCACCGCGGTCAGCCCGGTGGCGGCGAACTTGTCGACCTTGTGTCCGGAGGCGATCCCGAAATAGTCCGCTTCTTTTATATGCGCCTTGCTTGGAATGTTGACCGTAAACGCGCCTTTCTCCGTGATGTTGTCGTAGCTGCGCCTGCTTTTCCTTATGGAAATCGCGACGCAGGGCGGTTCGGAGCCGCATATGCCGCCCCAAGCCACGTTCATGGCGTTCGGCTTCCCGTCCTTGCCGTAGCTGCCGACGATGTACACGGGCGTGGGAAACGCAAACGCGTGCGCTCCGAGATCTTGCTTCATTTTCATGCCTCCTTTGCCTTTTATGCGCGCCGCCGCGCCGCCGTCAATCCGACGGCAGCGAGCGGTGTCCGAGTCCGATTACGACGTCATTCAGATAGAGCAAGCCTATGCTCATGAATATGCAGACGCTCAGGTGCTCCTTATGCCGGCAGATCGCGATCTTGCCGCCGCCGTTCAGCCCGAGCGCTTTCTGCGCGATCTGCGAGATCGCCTCCCGCGCGGCACCGGCGATCGCGCCGTCCTGCACGTGGTTCTCTTTCGTGACGCCGTTCTTGCGGGAGATGGTGATGGCCCGCTCGATGACGATGTGGATCGAATTAATCATGTCGCCGCCTATGTCCATGGCGGCGCTCCTTATGTCCTTTTCCCGCAGCATTTCGATCATCTGCTCCTCCGACTGCCTGCTGCCCGTCACAGCCAGCCGTATCGCGGCCTTAGCCACGTCCACGCTGTCGTACATGCGCACCCTCCTCTTCTTTCGATTCTAAACCCAGTATAGCCCTTTCGATCCGAAAACTCAACACGAAAAATCAAAAACCGCCTTTGTTGCGCGCGAAAGGATGTGGAAAGCGTCTGCTGCGCAGGAAAAAACCGGTCGATCCGGCGCAGCACGGAACCCAAAGCGGCTTTGCGTCGTCAAAATACAGGTTCTGCTTTTTCGGCAAAAATTTCTTTATTCTCGTTCAGGGAAGCGGTATAATGAAGATATGGATGACGACACATTAAAGAACGGAATATCCGAAAGGGATCAAGCGGAAATCGCCGCGATCTTCGACAAATTTGACAGAATCGGCGACAAGCTTGAGACGAGGGGTCCGAAAACGCCCTCGCCCGCAGCGCCCGAAGCGGAAGACGCCGAGGCGTACACGCCCCCCTCTCGGCTCGCGCGCCTTGAGAAAACCAAGGGGCAGCCGCGCGCGGACGGCATTCGCGTTTCGGAGAAAAGCGCCGGAAACGCGGCGGAAACGCTTTCCGAGGTGCTTGCGGCCGCGGCGGAGGCCGCGCGAAACAAGACCGCGAGCCCGAGAGAAGCTGCGGGCGAGACGGATATGACCGTCCTTTTGGCCGCGAGCGGCGGGTCCTCCTATGCGTGGCAGAATGCGGACAAGGCTGCTTCGGGCGCAGGCGGCGGGTCGAAGAAAGGACCCAAGGGCAAGGCGCGAAAGAAGCACCGCATCCGGTGGTTTCGCCTGCTGCTTTTTATCTTCCTGCTCGGCGCCGTTTTCTGCGCCGCGGCGGCATGGCTCTACGCCAAACCCATCATAGACGCAAGCCCGCGCATCGATCCGGATGAGATATCCTCCATGCTGACCGAGAGTTCCACGCTGTACGACGATGCCGGCAACATCATCGACGACATCTATATGGGCGACGGGCGACGGACCAACGTGCTCTTCGACGAAATGCCGGAAAATCTGATCGACGCTTTTGTCGCCATAGAGGACAAGACTTTCTGGACGCATCACGGCTTCAACCTCGTCCGCATCATCGGCGCCATACGCGACAGCGTTTTGAAAGGCGGCGGCATCAGCGGCACGAGCACGATCACGCAGCAGTTGGCCCGCAACCTGTGGCTGCCCGACACGATGTCCACCCGCACGATGGAGCGGAAGTTGCAGGAGGCCGTCATCGCCCTGCAGTTGGAGTCGCATCTGACGAAAGAGCAGATCGTAGAAGCCTATCTGAACACCATACCGCTCGGCAACCGTTCTTTCGGCGTACAGGCGGCGGCGCAGGGCTACTTCTCAAAAGATGTGCAGGAACTCGGCCTGCTGGAGTGCGCGGCGCTCGCGAGCCTGCCGCAGGCCCCCGGCCGGTATGCCCTCATACAGACCATCGAGCGGGGTGAGGTTTCCGCCGACAATCCCGACCTGCTGTTCATGGGCGACCAATACGCCTACGTCTACAACGACGCGGCGCTGAACCGCATCAAGCTGGTGCTGCGCTTCATGCTCGAACAGGGATACATCTCACAGGAAGAATACGACGAAGCCTCGGCGCAAAACTTGCGCGACTTCGTCAAGCCCCATTTCGACGCCGACAACGCGACCTCGAATTACTTCGCCGACTACACGATCAAAAAGGTCGTTCGCGACCTGATGGCGCAGTACAACATCAGTGAGGAGGAAGCGCAGCAGAAGCTCTACACCGGCGGACTGAAGATCTACACGACGATGAACGCGCAGATGCAGAGCCTGATCGAAGCGGAATTTGTACCCGACGAGAACTTCCCGAGAGTGACGCCTAAGAAAGACCGCGCGGGCAACATACTCGACAAGAACAATCGCGTCCTGCTGTACAGCTATGACAATTTCTTCGACGAGTCCGGCGTATTCACGCTGCAGGGCGACGAATACGAGGCCCTGCCGGACGGCAGTCTGAAGCTGCTGGCCGGCAAGCGCCTGAACTTCTATTTTACGCAGACGCAGGACCGAAGCGACTACAATGTCGAGTTCAAGGATCTCTACGTGCAGGAGGACAAGCTGTATTCCATCCTGCGCGGCGGCGTCGTCCCGATTCCGAGCGAATACAAGTCCAAGGACGCGGAGGGCAATCTGATCATCGACAGCCGTTTCTTCGACGGTCCGAACTGTTTTCGCTTCACGGAAAACGGCATCGCGATAGATCCGTCCTCCTACACGCTGCGGCAGGCGGCCGCACAGCCGCAGGCGGCCATGGTCGTACTCGATCAGCACACGGGCGCGATCAAGGCGATGGTGGGCGGTCGCAACACGGAGGGACGTTTGCTCTACAACCGCGCAGACAGCCCGAGGCAGCCCGGATCGGCCATCAAGCCCATGTCCGTCTACGGGCCGGCACTGCAGATGGGCGTGGACAACGAACCCGTCACGGGCGGTGAACCGTCCTACGGCAACTACTGGACGGCGGCGAGCGGCATCGTGGACGAACCCATGCAGTTTCAGGGCGCGACCTGGCCGAAAAACTGGTACTCCGGCTACCGCGGTATGCAGAGCCTGCGAAAGTCCGTCGAGCAATCCGTAAACGTGAACGCCGTCAAAGTGCAGTTGAACGTCGGGCCGGAACGCTCCGTGCGCTTCTTGAAAGACCTCGGCGTCACGAGCGTCGTGGAGACGGGCGACACCAACGACATGAACCCGGCCGCGCTCGCGCTCGGCGGCATGACGCACGGCGTTTCACCGCTGCAGATGGCCGCCGGCTACGGCGCTTTCGGCAATGGCGGCCTCTACGTGGAACCGATGCCCTATTCCAAGATCACGAACAGGCGCGACGAGGTCATCATCGGGCGCGAACCGTACAAGAAGCAGGCTATGGACGAGGGCGTTGCTTTCATCGTCACGGACATACTCAGGGGCGTCGTCACGAACGGCATAGCGGGAAGAGCGGCCATCTCCTCTCAGCCCGTCGCCGGCAAGACGGGTACGACCACCGACAAATACGATGCGTGGTTCGTCGGTTTCACGCCGCAGTATTCGGCTTCTCTGTGGATCGGCTGTGACGTCGGGGTGGAACTCGGCGAGGGTTCGGGCGCGGCCACAAAGCTCTGGAGCAAGATTATGGGGCAGATCTGCGAGGGGAGCGAGCGCGGCTCTTTCCCGAGCGCGCCGTCCAACGTCACGAGCATGACGGTGGACGCCGTGTCGGGTATGCTGCCCTCCGAATACAGCGCCACGCGCTCCGAGTTCTTCATCCGGGGGACGCAGCCGACCTTGGTGGACAACCTGAGCGGTCCCGTGTACATCTGCCCCATCTCCGGCTACCTCGCGACGCCCTACTGCCCCGCCAGAGTGCCTTTCGGCGAAGCTGCCGCAGTGGCAACCGATGAGATTGGCGGCGATGAGGACCATCCGGAAGCGGCCGCGCAGACCGCGGGTCCAAAGCCGCGCTATTATTGCCATCTGCACAACGGTGATCCCGAGCGCTACCCGATAGACCCCGCAGTGACGCTGAACGAGGACTTTTACTGGGACGGCGTCGTCCGCGACGACGCGTATTACAAACAGCTCGAAGAGGCGCAGGCCGGGGAAAACGGCCTGACGGAGCAGGACCCCGCGAACGGACAATGGAACACGAACGGCATAGGTCCTTTCCCGAATCCGATGCCGGCGCAACCCGGGCAGGACCCGGGACAGAACCAAGGACAGAGCGAAGCGCCGCCCGCGCAGACGCCGTCCGAAAATCAAGGCGGCGGACAGACAGACAATCAGGGCGGCGAACCGCCAAGCGCGCCGCCGTCCGAAGAATCCACAAGGCCGAGCTGGCTGCCGTCGCTGTAGCGCGCCAACGCGCGAACGGTGAACGGCGGGCGGCAATCCGCGCCACCCGCCCCGGTGCGCAAAAGAAAGACCCCCGCGACAGGCATACAGCTTTCGCGGGGGTCTTTGCGTTCGATTCGGTTCGCGTCAGCGCAGGGTCGCCTCATAGAGCGTGTCCGCGCTGTCCCATTCCTCTATGATCTGCGGGATCACCTTGTACAGATCGCCGACGATGCCGTAGTCGGCCACCTCGAAGATCGGGGCGTCCGGGTCCTTGTTGATCGCGACGATGATATCAGATGTTTGCAGTCCCGCCAAAGGCTGTCTCGCCCCCGAGATGCCGCAGGCGAAATAGATCTTGGGCTTGACGGTGGTACCCGTCTGCCCCACCTGATGCGAGTGGTCTATCCAGCCCGCATCCACGGCGGCGCGGGAGGAGCCGACG
>JAITAX010000102.1 GCA_031283865.1 Eubacteriales Family XIII. Incertae Sedis bacterium | reverse complement strand
GAGGACTTGGCCGCGAACCGCCTGACGAGCATCGCCAAGGCCACGGGCCTGTCCGTGCGGGAGATACAGCGCATCGCCGATCTGATCAAGACCTTGGAGCCGAAGCCGGGCAGGCAGTTCGGTTCCGCCGCCGAAACGAAGTACATCGTGCCCGACGTGACGGTGGAAAAAATCGACGGGGAATACGTGGTCAGCGTCAACGAGAACAACACGCCGCGGCTGACGATCAGCCCCTATTACCGGCGCATCCTGCGGGAAGAGGACAAGGAATCGCAGATTTCCAAATTCCTGAGCGGCCGGCTGAATTCGGCCCTATGGCTGATCAAGAGCATAGAGCAGAGGCGGCAGACCATCTACAACGTGGTCAGCGCGATCGTGGCGTGGCAGATGGACTTCTTCGAGCACGGACCCAAGCACCTGAAGACGCTGACGCTCAAGCAGATCGCCGACGAGGTCGGCATCCACGAGTCCACGGTCAGCCGCTCCGTGAACGGGAAATACCTGCAAAGCCCGCGAGGTGTCTTTGAAATCAAGTATTTTTTCACGAGCGGCGTGTCCTCGTCCGGCGGGGAGGGCATCGCGTCGGGCAGCATCAAGACCTTTATTCGAGAGATCGTTGACGCCGAGGACCCCTTGTCGCCGCTTTCGGATCAGACCATCGCAGAGCGGCTTTTCGAAAAGGGCATAGAAATCTCGCGCAGAACGGTGGCTAAGTACAGGGACGAGATCAATCTGCCCTCGTCGTCGAGGCGAAAGCGCTATTGATTTCGGCGTCGACTGTTCCGGCGCTTGTTTTAACCATCAGAAAATCTATTTTTTTATCATGCGGAACGCAGAAAGGAAGCAACGCAAATGAGCATTAAAATTGGCATCAACGGATTCGGACGCATCGGCAGGTTGGTTTTCAGAGCGGCGCTCGGAAACCCCGCCGTAGAGGTGACGGCTGTCAACGACCCTTTCATCGATTTGGAATACATGAAATACATGCTGACCTACGATACGATTCACGGCAGATTCGACGGCACGATCGAAACGAAAGACGGCAAACTGATCGTCAACGGAAAGAGCGTCGCCGCATACGCGGAGAAAGACCCGGCGGACATTCCGTGGTCGGCGGCGGGCGCTGAATACATCGTCGAATCCGCAGGCGTGTTCACTGCGACGGAAAAGGCTTCGGCGCATTTCAAGGGCGGCGCGAAGAAAGTGGTTATCAGCGCGCCCTCCGCGGACGCGCCGATGTTCGTCATGGGCGTCAACCAGGACAAGTACACGAAAGATATGAACGTGATTTCCAACGCCTCCTGTACAACCAATTGTCTGGCGCCGCTTGCAAAGGTCATTCACGATAACTTTGGCATCGTCGAGGGCCTTATGACTACCGTGCATTCCACGACGGCGACGCAGAAGACCGTCGACGGCCCGTCCGCCAAGGATTGGCGGGGCGGCAGGGCTGCCGCGGGCAACATCATCCCGTCTTCGACGGGCGCGGCAAAGGCCGTCGGCAAGGTCATCCCCGAGCTGAACGGCAAGCTCACGGGCATGTCCCTGCGCGTGCCGACCCTCGACGTTTCGGTCGTCGATCTGACCTGCCGCTTGGCAAAAGGCGCCTCCTACGAGGAGATCAAGGCGGCTGTCAAGCGGGCCTCAGAGGGCGCGCTGAAAGGGATATTGGCCTATACCGAGGACGATGTGGTGTCGTCGGATTTCATCACGGATCCGCACACCTCCATCTTTGACGCGAAAGCGGGCATCTCGCTGAACGACAACTTTGTGAAGTTGGTCGCGTGGTACGACAACGAGTGGGGCTATTCCAACAAGGTGGTGGACCTGATCGCCTATATCGCCTCCGTAGACGCGAAATAAGCGCGCGGAGGCAAGCCATGAAAAAGACTGTAAGAGATATCGATCTCGCGGGCAAGCGCGTCATCGTCCGCTGTGATTTCAACGTGCCGATCGACGGGGAGGGCAGGATCACGGACGAAACGCGCATCGTCGGCGCGCTGCCCACGATCCGCTTCCTCATCGCGCAGGGCGCAAAGACGATCCTCATGTCGCACATGGGCAGGCCCGACGGCGAGGTCGATCTGAAATACACGCTGAAACCCGTCGCGGAGAGCTTGTCGGCGCATCTTTCGCAAGAAGTGCTGTTCATTTCATCGCCCGTCGTGGTGGACGACGCCGTGCGGGCGGCGGCGGCCGGGCTTGCCGGCGGCGACGTGATGCTGCTCGAAAATCTGCGCTTTCGCAAGGGCGAGACGAAGAACGATGCGGCTTTCGCGCAGGAGTTGGCCGAGCTTGCCGACGTCTGGGTCAACGACGCGTTTGGGACGGCGCACCGGGCGCACGCGTCGACGGCCGGCATCGCGGCCTATCTGCCTGCGGTGTCGGGTTTCCTGATCGAAAAGGAAGTCAAATTCCTCGGCGATGCCATTGAGCATCCGAGGCGTCCCCTCGTTGCCATACTGGGCGGTGCGAAAGTCGGCGACAAGATCCCCGTGATCGAGAATCTGCTGACAAAGGTGGACAGCCTGCTCATAGGCGGCGGCATGGCCTACACTTTCTTCAAGGCGCGCGGCTATGAGATCGGCATGTCGATTCTGGACGAAACGCACACAGAGATGGCCGCTTCGCTCGAAAGGGCGGCGAAAGAGAGGGGCGTCGCGCTCCTCCTGCCCGCAGACGTCAAGGCGGCCACGGCCTTTGCAAACGACGCCGAGGCCGGCTTTTGCGACGCGGACAAGATACCCGCAGACCGCATGGGGCTTGACATAGGGCCGAAAACCGTCGCGCTCTTCACGGAGAAAATCCGCGCGGCGGGGACCGTCATATGGAACGGCCCGATGGGCGTCTTTGAGATGCCGAACTTCGCGGAGGGTACGAAAGCCGTCGCGCAGGCCCTCGCGGAGAGCGGAGCCGTGACCGTCATAGGCGGCGGCGATTCTGCGGCTGCCGTGGAGCAGTTCGGCTATGGGGACCGGATGTCGCACATCTCCACGGGCGGCGGCGCTTCGCTGGAGTTTCTCGAGGGTAAGCTATTGCCCGGCATCGCCGTCCTCGAGGACAAATAAGGAGAATTTCGGAATGCGAAAGAAATTTGTGGCCGGCAACTGGAAGATGTACAAGACGACGGCGGAGGCTTTGGAATTTGCCGCCTCGTTTAAGGCGCTCTACCGGAACACCGGCGCAGAGGCCGGCATCTGCGCGCCTTTCACGCAGCTCGCCGCGCTGAAAGAGGCCCTCGCCGGCACCGACATCAAGCTCGGGGCGCAGAACGTTCACTTTGAGGAAAAGGGCGCCTATACGGGCGAGATATCCGTGACTATGCTGCGCGAGATCGGCGTCGATTACACCATCGTGGGCCATTCGGAGCGCAGGGAATACTTCGCCGAAACGGACGAAACCGTGAACAAGAAGCTGCACAAGCTCTACGAGCACGGCATCCTGCCCATACTCTGCGTCGGGGAAAACCTCGCGCAGCGGGACGCGGGTACGGCGGAGGCCGTCGTGGGGACGCAGCTCGAAAAGGATTTGGCGGGCCTCGGCGCGGTGCAGGTCAAGTTGCTCGTCATCGCCTACGAGCCTATCTGGGCCATAGGTACGGGCCGCACGGCGACGCCCGACCAGGCGCAGGAGATGTGCGCTTTCATCCGCAGGACCGTCGCTTCGCTGTACGACGCGGACACGGCGGACAAGCTGCGCGTCCAATTCGGCGGCAGTGTGAAGCCCGAGAACGCGGCGGAGATATTGAGCAAGGCGGACGTGGACGGCGCTCTCGTCGGCGGCGCGAGCCTCGTTCCCGAGGATCTGATTAAGATCATAGAATTTCAAGGAGGACAGATATGAGCATCGAGAGCATAAAAGCGCGGGAAGTATTGGATTCGCGGGGCAATCCCACGGTGGAGGTCGAGCTGGTGCTTGACTGCGGCGCAAAGGGCCGCGCCATCGTTCCCTCCGGCGCCTCGACGGGCGCGCACGAGGCCGTGGAGCTGCGCGACGGCGACAAGAGCCGCTACCTCGGCAAGGGCGTTCAAAACGCCGTCAGGAATGTGAATGAAATCATCGCGAAAGAGCTGGTCGATCATTGCAGTTTCGACCAGACGGGCATAGACGCGCTGCTTGCGCGGCTCGACGGCACGCCCAACAAGGGCAAGCTCGGCGCCAACGCCATACTCGGCGTTTCCCTCGCCGCGGCACATGCTTCGGCAGACTGCTTGGAACTGCCGCTGTACAAGTACATCGGCGGCGTCAACGCCAAGACCCTGCCGACGCCCATGATGAACATTCTGAACGGCGGCAAGCACGCGGACAATACGGTGGACATTCAGGAGTTCATGATTATGCCCGTCGGCGCGCCCTCGTTTCGCGAGGGTCTGCGCATGGGCGCCGAGATCTTTCACAGCCTGAAGTCCGTGCTGAAAGGCCGCGGCCTGAACACGGCGGTCGGCGACGAGGGCGGCTTTGCGCCCGATCTCGCGACGAACGAAGAGGCGATCCGCGTCATCATAGAGGCGATTGAAAAAGCCGGCTACAAACCGGGCGTCGACGTCAAGCTTGCGCTCGACGCGGCGGCCAGCGAGATGTACGACGCCGAGGCCGGGCTGTACAGGCTTGAGGGCGAGGGCGTCAACAAGACCTCCGAGGAGATGGTGGCCTATTACGAGATGCTGGCGGACAAGTATCCGATCATTTCAATAGAGGACGGACTTGGCGAGGACGATTGGACGGGCTGGAAACTCCTTACGGACAGGCTCGGCAAGCGCGTGCAGCTCGTCGGCGACGACCTCTTTGTCACAAACACGGAGCGTCTGTCGCGCGGCATCAAGGAGGGCATCGCCAATTCGATCCTAATCAAGGTCAACCAGATCGGTTCCCTGACGGAAACCCTCGATGCGATTGAGATGGCGAAGAAAGCGGGCTATACCTCCGTTATTTCTCATAGGTCCGGCGAAACGGAGGATGTGACGATTGCCGATATCGTTGTCGCGACGAACGCGGGCCAGATCAAAACAGGCTCGCTGTCGAGGACGGACCGCATCGCCAAATACAACCGCTTGCTGCGCATCGAAGAGGAACTGGGCGCTTCGGCTGTCTACGCGGGCGGCGACGCTTTCAATCTCGGAAATTGACGGCTTGAAAAAGTCTGTGCGCTATGATATCATTATACACTGTGCGACAAGAGCCTCTGCGTGAGGCTTCCGCCGCGGATTCGGAGAGGGACGCGCTTTTCTTCATGCGGGAAGCTCTGCGCGAGGCCGAGGCGGCGGCGGCGGCCGGCGAGATCCCCATCGGCGCGATCATCGAGCGGGACGGGCGGGTCATCGGTCGCGGCCGCAACAGGACGGAGCGCGAAAAGGACCCGACGGCGCACGCCGAGATCGAGGCGATCAGGCAGGCGGCCAAGGCGCTCGGCTCTTGGCGGCTCACAGGCTGCCGCATGTACGTGACGACCGAGCCTTGCGCGATGTGCGCGGGCGCGCTCGTGCTGGCCCGCATGGACAAGGTGTATATCGGGACGCCCAATGCCAAGGGCGGCGCCTGCGTATCGCTTTACAGCCTGCTCGGAGACGACAGGCTGAATCATCGCGTAGAGATGGAGATCGGCGTCCTGCGGGAGGATTGTGCGTATATAATGAAAGAATTTTTTGCGCGGCTTCGCTCGAAGAAACGCGCGTATTCGGAGGACGATGATCAATGAGAAAATCTATCGGCGTGTTCTTCGCGGTTCTGTTGGCGCTTTTTTTATCGACGGCTGTCGTCTTTGCCGAAGAGCTGCGCCTTGTGAACAACTACCCCGAGGAAGGCAGCCGATCTTCGCCTCCGATCAATCTGGGGATCAAGCTCTTCTTCGACCGGGATGTGGCCTCTGAGCAATATCGCGAACAAAACGAATCCGGCTTCAAGCTGCTGGACGACGAGGGGAAATCGGTGCCGCTGAAAGTCCTCTACACGGCGGCGGAGCCAAATTATATCCTCGTGATCGCCGAGCCGGAGGATGTGAAGAACGGCCTCGGTTCCGATCGCGAATACAGGTTTGAGATATCGCCCGATCTGCAAGCGACGGACGGTTCCATGCTGGAAACGCAGAAAGTGATTACCTTTCGCACGCGCAACACGTCTATGGATATGAACATCAACATGGTGCTCATGGGCCTTATGTTCGTCGGAATGCTCGTGTTTTCGGCGCTTTCGATGCGCAGGCAGGCGAAGAAGACCGCGACTGCGGACGACAAGCAGAAAGTGAATCCCTACAAGGTCGCGAAAGAAACGGGCAAGAGCGTGGCGGCGGTCGTCGCGAAAGAGGAGAAGCGGAAGCAGCGGGTCGCCTCGCGCAAGAAGACGCCGCCGGACGCCGGCAAGGACGGCGACGACCCCGCGGCTGAAAGCGCGTTCGTGAACGGACGCCGCGTGAAGCGCGTGAAAGGTCCGCGTCCGATTTCGGCTGCGGGCAGCAGCTATAAGACGGGGCGGAAAGCCGCCGCCGAGCAGAAAGCGCGCGCGGAGGCCGAACGGCGGGCGAAAGGCACGACCAAGCCCAAGGGCCAAGGCGTGCGGAACCGAAAGAAGAAATAGCGCGCGATCCCGCCGCCGACAGCCGTCAACCGATCCGCCCCTCCTTGGGGGAGCGGCCGCGGCCGTCGCGGGTCCTGTCCGCCGCCCCGCCGCGCGCGCGGAGCAAACTCGGAACCGATACGAACGAAGAAGAATATGAACGAAGACGAAGCGACGCCCCGCGTCGGCCGGGCGATCACGCTGAAGTCCTACGCGAAGATCAACCTTTCCATTGACATCCTCGGCAAGCTGCCGAACGGCTATCACCGCATAAGGACCGTGATGCAGCAGATCGACCTGTTCGATACGGTGCGGGTTTCCCTGCGGCGGGGCGGCGCGGGCGTTCGGGTTACGCTGTCGGCGCAGACGGAGGGCGCGGGCTTTGAGGAACTCCCGACGGACGAGCGAAACCTCGCGGTGCGGGCGGCGCGGGCCTTTTTCGCGGCCTTTGCCCCGCAGTTCTGCGGAAGCGTCGCAATCCGGCTGCGAAAGCGGATTCCGCTTGCGGCGGGCCTTGCGGGCGGCAGCGGGAACGCGGCTGCTGTGCTTCTGGCCCTTGCCAAGCTGTGCGCGCCGCAGGAAACATCGCTGCCGGACGAGGCCGCTGATCGCTTGCAAAGCTTGATGGAACTCGGTTTTCGCATAGGCGCCGATGTTCCGTTTTGCGTTATGGGACAGGCGGCGCTGCAGCGGGCGCTCGGCTTGCAGGGCGGTTTTGCGGCGGCCTGCGCTCTCGCCGAGGGGATGGGGGAGAAACTGACGCCGCTCCCGTCGCTGCGGGGCCGCGTGATCGTGGCAAAACCCGCTGCGGCACTGTCGACCGCCGCCGTCTACGCGGGCTTCGATCTTTCGGCTGTAGCGCTGCGGCCCGATACGGAAGCGCTCGTAGCCGGTGTCAAAACAGGCGACAGTGGGCAAATCAGAAAAAACATGATTAACGTACTTGAAATTACTGTCCTAAAAGAGTATCCTGAGATTGCGGATATGAAAGCGAGACTGGCGGCGGACGAACGCGCCGAATGCGCGCTTATGAGCGGCAGCGGTTCTTCGGTGTTCGCGTGGTACAGGGATCGCACCGCCTGTGAAACCGCGTTTAACGCCTTGCGGCGCACGGAAAGCGCCGTTTGGATGGCGGACTTGCTGTAGCCTTTCAAACGGGCGATTAAGTGGGATAGGGTGATAAGAGCGGTGAAGAAGATTTTGGTGATTGACGACAGCCCGTTTTTCCGGGGACAGCTGCGCACGGTGCTGGCCTCCGAATACGAGGTGGCGGAAGCGAATGACGGCGAAGAGGGAATCGAGGCGGTCAAGCGGGAGAAGCCGGACCTCGTCCTGCTCGACGGCGTTTTGCGCGGCATGAGCGGGTTTGAGGTCTGCCGCATCCTGCGGGAATCGGATAGCAACAACCTAATGCCCATCATCATGATTACCTCGTCCGACAGGCAGGAGGATATCCTGCTCGGACTTGAACTCGGCGCGGACGATTACATAACGAAACCTTTCAACAACCGCGAGCTGATCAATCGCATCAAAAATCTGCTGCGCCGCATCGACAGAAACAGAAACGCCAATCCGCTGACGGGGCTCCCCGGGAACATAGAGATACAGCGGGAGATCGTGAGCCGCATCAGCAAGGGTGACAAGTTCGCGGTGGGCTATGTGGATTTGGACAATTTCAAGGCCTACAACGACGCATACAGCTTTTCGAGGGGGGACAGGGTCATCGTTTTGACAGCCGACATCCTGCGCGATCAACTGCGGCTCTGGGGGAATGCGGACGATTTTACGGGGCATATCGGCGGGGATGATTTTCTTTTTGTCACGACGCCGGACAAGGTTTCGAAAATCTGCGAGGAAATCATCGCGCTGTTTGACGAAAAGATACGGGATTTTTACAATGAAGAGGATCTGAAAGCGCTCTGCGTCAAAACCACAAATCGCCGGGGCGAGGTGGAGGTGTTCCCGCTTATGAGCATCTCAATCGCGGTGGCGACGAATCAGATTCGCAATCTGGACAATTACCTCATCATCAGCGATATCGCGGCTGAGTTGAAGAAGAAGCTGAAGCGCATGGCCGGGAGCAATTACTGCATAGACCGTCGAACGGACGCGCCTGCGGCTTTTGCCGCCGAAAGGCAGGGTTAACGAGATGACAAACGAAATTACAGAGAAACTCAGGCTCTGGCTCGCGCAGCCGGATTTGGAGGCGGCGCTTCGCGCGGAGCTTTCCGCTCTGGAACAAGCTGCGGTGCGCGCGTCCTCCGGCGCGGCTGCGGACGCGTTGAACGACAGGTTTTACAGGGACCTCGAGTTCGGAACGGCCGGTATGCGCGGCATACTCGGCGCGGGTTCCAACCGCATGAACATATACACGGTGCGGCGCATTACGCAGGGCCTCGCGAACTATATCAACGATGAAAAACGCGATACGGCCGGCGGGAAGAGACCGTCGGTCGCAATCGGATACGACAATCGGATACAATCGGACGTCTTTGCCTTTGAAACGGCTTGCGTGCTGCTTGCGAACGGCATAGACGTGTACATCTACCCGCGCTTGGCGCCGACGCCGGCGCTCTCTTTCGCCGTGCGGCACTGCGGCTGCGACGCGGGCGTGATGATTACGGCCAGCCACAATACGAAAGAATACAACGGGTATAAGGTGTACGATGCGGCGGGGGAGCAGAGCCTGCCCGAGGAGGCGGACGCGATTGCGGCCCGCATCGAACGGGTGGATATCTTCGGGGAGGTCAAGACCTGCGCCTCGGATTTCGACGGCGCCTTTGCGGAACGCCTTGCGGCCGCGCGCTGTGCGGGCGACGGCGCGGCGCGCCTCACGATCCTCCCGGAAAGCGTCATGGATGCCTACATCGACGCCGTTCTGGCGCTCTCGATGGGGAAGCGGAACTTCTCGGGATTTTCCGCCGTCTATACGCCATTGAACGGAACGGGGAATCTCCCGGTCCGGCGCGCGCTCGCCGTGATCGGCTTGACGGATCTGCACATCGTGCGGGAGCAGGAGAACCCCGACGGCGCGTTTCCGACCTGCCCCTATCCGAACCCCGAGAAGAAAGAGGCCCTCGCGCGGGGACTTGCGCTCTGCGAACGCCTGCGCGCGGAGGGGCGGCCTCCGGACATCCTCATGGCTACCGATCCGGATTGCGACAGGGTGGGCGTTGCCGTGCTGCACGAGGGCGCGTACAGGCTGCTGACGGGCAATGAGGTCGGCATCCTGCTGCTGGACTTCATCTGCAGGTCGCGGGAGGCGGCCGGCACGATGCCGAAGAACCCCGTCGCCGTCAAAACCATCGTGTCGAGCCCTTTGGCCGCAGTCGTGGCGGCGCGCTACGGCGTGGAGATGATCAACGTCCTCACGGGCTTCAAGTTCATCGGGCGGGAAATCACGCGGCTCGAGGAAAAGGGCGAGGCGGAGCGCTATATCTTCGGCTTCGAGGAGAGCTGCGGCTATATGTCGGGTACGCATGTGCGCGACAAGGACGCCGTTAACGCCTGCGTGTTGATCGCGGAACTCGCGGCCTCCTGCAAGGAGGAAAGGCACACGCTCATAGACCGATTGGAGGAGATCTACCGCAGTTATGGGTTTTTTGAGAATGTGCTGCTCGAATTTGCCATGGTCGGCGAGAGCGGCATGAAGCGCATCGGGCGCATTATGCGCGCCCTCAGGGAACGGTCGCCGCAGGAACTTTTTCACGCGCCCGTCGCGGAAACGGCGGACTGCCTCTCGTCGCGCAGGCGCGTGGCGGACGGGTGCGAGAGCGGCATAGATTTGCCCAAGGCGGATGTGCTTGAATTTGTATTCTCGGACGGGAGCAGCGTCATCGCGCGGCCCTCGGGTACGGAACCCAAGTTGAAGATATATCTGGCCGTTTCGGGCGCGACGCGGGAGGCTTCGGCCTCGGCGGCGCAGGCGCTGCGTGAGGAGATCGGCGCGCTGGTCGACGGCATCATATAGGACTGTAGGGTTTGGACATGATTAGATTGGGTATTCTGTTCGGCGGTCGGTCGGAGGAACACGAGGTGTCCGTCCTTTCGGCGGCCTCGGTCATCGGGGCGATCGACAGGGCGAAGTACGATCCCGTGCCGATCGGCATCAACAAAGAGGGCCGCTGGTTCTTGATCGGGGAGATCCCGGAGGGCATAGAGCGTTTGGACGATCCCCGCGTCAGAACGCTGATTCCGGACGGCAGCGACGGCGTGCGGCGCGCGCTCAATCCGGGGCATCTGCCCGAGCTTCTTGACTTCGCCTTTCCCGTCCTGCACGGCCCTTACGGGGAGGACGGCAAGGTGCAGGGCCTCTTTGAGATGCTGGATCTGCCGTACAGCGGCTGCGGCGTCACGGCCTCGGCTGTCGCGATGGACAAGATCTTCACGCGCGAGCTGTGGATGCGCGCGGGTCTGCCCGTATGCCGGCATACGACGCTGCTGCGGCGCGCGTATGCGGAGAATCCCGCGGGCGAACGCGAACGCGTTGCGCGCTTGCTCGGCTATCCGATCTTCGTGAAGCCGGCCAACCTCGGCTCCAGCGTCGGCGTCGGCAAGGCCCACGACGCGGCGTCCTTGCGGGACGCAATCGAGCGGGCCTTTCTGCACGACGGCAGGCTGATCTTGGAGGAGGGCGTGGATTGCAGGGAGCTGGAGATCGGTCTCATCGGAAACGAAGAAGCCGCGGCGTCCGCCGTCGGCGAGATCGTACCCGAGGCGGAGTTTTACGACTACGATTCCAAGTACCGCGGCGGCGCCACGAAGCTTTTTATCCCCGCAGATATTTCTCGCGAAACGGCGGCGACGGTTGAAGCGCTTGCGAAGAGGGCCTATACGGCCTTGAACGCAGAAGGCTTTGCGCGCATTGACTTTTTTCTGGACCGTAAGAACGGCAAGGTCTTTCTGAACGAAATCAACACGATTCCCGGCTTTACGGCTTACAGCATGTTCCCTTTGCTGTGGCGTGAGGCCGGCGTGACGTATGAGGTTCTGATCGAAAGGATTATCGGGCTGGGCTATGAAAGATATTATGCTAAAAATAATAGGAAGTCAAATAACGCGTGATGCGGGCGATGAACCCATGGAATTTATCACCGAGGGGAAATACGCCGAGGATAAGGGTTCCGTTCTGCTTTCGTATGCCGAAAGCGAGCTTTCCGGCATAGAGGGCTGCACGACGAGCCTGCGCATTGCGGACGGCAAGATCAAGATGGAGCGTTACGGCAGCCTCATAGGCGTGGACACCGCCATCGAATTTGAGCAGGGCAGAAGATTCAAGGGCTATTACGACACGCCTTTCGGTTCGATTGAGATGGAGGTCCTGACAAATTCCGTCGAGGACAATATCGAGCGCAAAGACGCGTCCGGCTATCTGTCCATAGATTACAACATCTGCTTAAAGGGGCTTGCGGAAAGCCGCAGCCGCCTGAAGATAGAGATTATTTGAATCGTAACTGATAGAGGAGGCGAATATGAATCCACGAACGACGAAACGAATCGCGCGAATCATCGCGATCATCACGATTGCCGCTATGGTGATCACCTCGGTAACATTTCTGGGGTCGATGTATTGGAGTTACGGCGCGTCGGCGAGCGCCGAGGACGCGGCCTATCTGGATGCGCGCTTGGAACTGTTGAAAGCGTACATTCAGACCATAGAAGATGAATACAAGGACAAGGTGGATTACAAAACGCTGCTCGACGGTGCCTATGCGGGCGTCATCGACAGTTTGGACGACCCGTACAGCGTGTATTACGCCGAGCAAGGCGCGGGTGACGATTTTGTGTCGGATGTGCTCGGGACTTTCTCCGGCGTCGGGCTGAGCCTTGAGGAGTATGACGACGGCATCCGCGTCGTGGCGGCGATTCCCGAAACCCCGGCCGGCAAGGCGGGCGTCATGACCGGCGATGTCATCAAGAGCGTGGACGGCGTTTCGGTGCAGGGGAAATCCATGTCCGAGGTGATCCTGCTGATTCGCGGCGAGGCGGGTACGCGCGTCAACATCGTCTTTGATCGCGCGGGACGGGAGCTTTCGTATACGCTCGTGCGCGAACAGATTCATATGGCTTCGGTGGACGGTGAGCTGCTCGACGGCGGCATCGGCTACATCAGAATCCTCAGCTTTGACGACGATTCCGACGCGGAGTTCATCCGCATAAAGGACGAACTTGTCAAGGCCGGCGCGACCTCGCTGATCCTCGATGTGCGCAACAATCCCGGGGGGCTGGTTGAAACGGTCGTGAACGTGGCCGAGCAGCTCATGCCGGAGGGTGCGATCACGTATTTTCGGCACAAGGGCAATCTGGTCGCCGTCCAAAGGGCCTCCGGCAAGCACCCCGCGAAAATGCCCGTCGTGCTGCTGATCAACGGCGGCTCGGCCAGCGCATCTGAGATTCTTGCGGGCGCGCTGCAGGACAGCGGCGTCGCGAAGCTCGTCGGAACGACCACCTACGGCAAGGGCGTCGGGCAGACCATGTTCAGCCTCGCGGACGGCGCGTCCCTCAAGCTGTCCACTTTCTATTTCGAAACGCCGGCCAAGCACCCCGTGGACCGGGCCGGGATCCGTCCCGACTACTATGTACCCATGCCCTTGCCCGCAGAGGCGGTCGCGGAGATCGCGGAGCAATACGCGGCGTTTGCGCCCATGAGCGAAAAGCTGAAGCCGCGCCTCGGCGATATCGGGCTGAACGTGTTCGGCGCGCAGCAGAGGCTGTCGCTCCTCGGCTATGAAGTGACCGTCACGGGTGAGATGGACGCCGCCACCGAGGCGGCCGTGAAGCGCTTTCAAAGCTCCGCCGGGCTCAGTCCCTACGGCGTCTTGGACTACGGCACGATGGCGTATCTGGACGAAGCTTGCGCCAAATACGCGGCGGGCATCGACCCATCCGGCGAGGATCCGCAGCTCGCAAAGGCCATTGAACTGCTGCGCGGGCGGTGAGGGCGCAAGGACGCTTTCGCGCGCGCAACGGGATGGGGAGCGCGGAACGAAGCGTGAGAATTTTGAATAATTTACAATAAAATATAAAATTTTGAAACATGCGAATTTCACCGAACACCTTGACAGACGGTGAGAATATGGTACAATAAATGCGTTGCGATCACGACGCGCTGCGGCGCAACCGGGATCGCGGAACGCGGAGAAGTACTCAAGCAGGTTGAAGAGGACGGTTTGCTAAACCGTTAGATCGGGTTACCGGTGCATGGGTTCGAATCCCATCTTCTCCGCCAAGCAGACAAACCTACTTTTTAACTTAGTTAAAAATGGGTTTGTCTTTTTTATGCCTTTAAGTGGGCGTTTCGCATGCGTTTTGCTCTTGAAACTGTAAAAGATGAGCAATAATATCTCTTCCGCTCAAATTCATAACATATTGATATTACAAAAAAAATTTTCAAAATGTTGCCCGGGCAACATACTT
>JAITAX010000050.1 GCA_031283865.1 Eubacteriales Family XIII. Incertae Sedis bacterium | reverse complement strand
CACATCGTCCGGATCTCTTTCTGCCTGCGCGCCCTGTCCTCCGCGTCTGCGTCTGCGCGCGCCGGTTCCCGCGCCTCGTAGCCCGCTTTCTCGATGGCGTCCCTTATCGCCGACGCGCGCAGCTTCTGCGCCTCATAAGAAACGGTCGCTTTCTCCGTCGCGAGATTCACGGAGGCTTCGGTCACGCCGTCCAACTTCTTGAGCGCTTTTTCGATGCGCTGTGCGCAGGCCGCGCAGCTCATGCCGCCGATTGGAATCACGACGCGCGCGCCGTCGCTCTTTTCCGCCGCCTCGTATCCGAGCTTGCGCACGGACTCCTTGATTGCGGAAAGTTGCAGTTCGGCTGCGTCGTATTCCACGAACAGCTTTTCGCCGGCGAGGTTGACGCCGGCCTGTTGTATGCCGGGCAGCTTCCGCACCGTCCGTTCGATGCGCTGCGCGCAGGCCGCGCAGGTCATGCCGCGGATGCTCAGTATCTGATGCTCCATTCAGAACACACCTCGTTGTCTATGCTTTCCAGTTTGAGAAGATCACTTTTGCCTCGGTGAGAAATTCGTCGGAAATCGTGATGTTCTCGTCGGATACGGTTTTGTTCTGCGGGAATATGGGAACGGGGTTGCAGCCGCCCGACTGCACCTCCACCTGATCCATGCGGAAACGGTTCCCGCAGTTTTGGCACACCAGCACGTCGCCGTCCTGCTCGTAATAGCCCCTGCCGGAGTCATAGCATACCTGGCAAGTGTTGAACGCGGTGCGGACCGTGCCGTCCGGCGCCTCCACCGCGATGACCTCGAGCAGCGTCCCGGCGATTTCTACGGGGTAGAAGCGCGCGGTCGTCGAGACTTCGCTGAGCGGAATCACGAGGTCGGCATCCCTGACGAGCGCGGCGCTCCCGCCGCCCGTGCCGCCGCCCGCGTCGCCGAAGCCTCCCTTGATCGCGAACG
Organism: Eubacteriales Family XIII. Incertae Sedis bacterium; assembly: GCA_031283865.1. Classification (GTDB taxonomy): domain Bacteria; phylum Bacillota; class Clostridia; order Peptostreptococcales; family Anaerovoracaceae; genus JAITLA01. Next base: position 2,144 of record JAITAX010000050.1, on the reverse strand, counting down.
CGGCTGTCGCGAGAACGGCGAGGGCGATCACGACCGTAAGGCCGGTCCTGCGGGGATTCTTCGCGGCTGCGCCGCTCTGTGGCTTTATGTCGGTTTGCCTGTTGTTCTTCTGTGACATTCGGGGTATCCTCCTGCTTCTTTTTTTCGTTGCCGGCGCGGCGCGTCAGGCTTTTTCCTGCGCCGCGTTTCCCGCCACCACCGTGATGGAGCCGCGAATCATGCCCATCCAGCAACTGTACGAGAAGCGTCCCGCTTTCGTCGGCGTGAACGCGATGAGATTTTCGCCGGCTTGGAATTGGTGTTCGACGCCGTACTCCGGGATGATGACGCGGTTGTTGCAGCCGTTGATGCTGCCCTGCGGCGCGTCGATCATCCACTCGACGGGCGTTCCGGCCTGCACGGTGATGGCTGGATAGTTTCCGGGGCGCAGCGTGCTGCGCACGATCTGCCGCCCGTCCTCGAGGACGGACGCGTCCGCGTTCGCCGTTTCGCTTGCCGCAGCGCCGGGCAGGAAATCGAGCGACAGCCCGGACAGACTGAAACCCTGCGAAAACATTGACAGGCCGAGGACGACGACCAGCGACGCGCCGATTGTCACGACCTTGTGCGTGAATTTCTTGCCGAGCAGGGAGCTTAGCGCCCCCAGCCCGAACATGAGCGGAACCGTTCCGAGGCTGAACGCGAGCATGGACAGCGCGCCGTGCAGGAAGCTGCCCGCGGACAGCGCGTAGAGCTGCATGGCCTGCAAGGGACCGCAGGGCATAAGGCCGTTCAGAAGTCCGACGATCAGCGGGCTCTTGGATTTGCCCTTTTCGGCGTCGATCCGCCCCGCGAGACCGCGCGGCAGCCGCGGTACGAAGCGGCGAAGCTGCGGGAAGAGACCGAGCATGTTCGCGCCCACGACGATCATGAACACGCCCGCGACAAGCTGAACGGCGCCCCTGAACGGACCCGTGAGCGTGACTGCGGAACCCAGCGCGCCGACCGCGCCGCCGATCACCGTGTAGGAGAGCACGCGCCCCAGATTGTACAGAAAACTCGGGCGCAGCGCCGCGAATTTGCCGCCGTCCTCAAGGGTTCCGGGCTGCGGTATGCAGCGCGAGAGGTTAAGTCCGCCGCACATAGCCACGCAGTGCAGGGAGGTCAGCAAGCCGATGACGAACAAAAGGCCGTAGCCCATGCCGGCCTCGGCGGTCGGAAAGATGTTGAAGACGCTCGCCAAACCGCTGTGCCTGAGCAGCAGATACACGGCGAGCAGCAGGAAGAGAACGCCGACGGCGTCCTTGTCCTGCGGCGCGGCCTGCCGGCCCGTAAGGACGCGGTAGCCCATCTTGTCGAGGATCGCCGCGATCTCCCGCAGCGTGATGATGTCCGCGTCGTAGACGACGACGGCGCTTCCCGCGCCGTAGCGCACCTCCGCGGACGCGACGCCGGCCGTGCTGCGCAGCTTTCGCTCGATCTTGCTTTGGCAGGCGGCGCAGGTCATGCCGTCGATGCGCAGTTCTTTCGTTTTCATGCCTGATTCCATAGCGGAAACGCCGCCTCCTTTCCTGACTGCGTTCAGTTTACCGGGCGATTGTGTGCAAATTATGCGGATGCGAAATTTTTTTGAAAGCAGCTTGTTTTTTAGAGGTATTGCGTCAGCTTCTCGATGACCTCGCTGAGATTGAGCGGCTTGCCTACGTGATCGTTCATGCCGGAGGCGAGGCAGCGCTCAATGTCCTCGCGGAACACATTTGCCGTCATCGCGATGATGGGCACGGTCTGCGCCGCCGGGCTGTCGAGCGCGCGTATGCGCCGCGTGGCCTCGTAGCCGTCCATCTTCGGCATCTGCACATCCATGAAGATCAGATCGTAGCGCGCGGGCGCGGCACTGTAGAGGCGCACGGCCTCCTCGCCGTTTTCCGCGCAGTCGATCTCAAGCCGCGTGGGTTCGAGCAGCGCCAGCACGATCTCGCGGTTGATCTCCACATCCTCCGCGAGGAGCAGGCGCGAACCCGCGAAACTGACATTCCTGCGCGCGTCCGCGCTCTCCTCCCTGTACGCCTCCACGCCCAAGCATTCGTTGATGCAGTCGGCGATTGTGGACGGGAAGAGCGGTTTCGGCATGAACCTGTCCACACCGGCCTCCTTTGCGTTGTCTT
>JAITAX010000030.1 GCA_031283865.1 Eubacteriales Family XIII. Incertae Sedis bacterium | reverse complement strand
CGCCGCACGAGCAGCGGGGCGCGCTTGTTCGTCAGGCCGGCGGCGGAGTGCACGGCGGTGGTTTCGATCATTTCCGACATGCTCATGGGCGGCAGCACGGTGGGGATCCGGCGCACCATCATGCTCTTGCCGCCGCCCGCCACGCCCGTCAGCAGTATGTTGTGCGCGCCGCTTACGGCCACCTCAATCGCCCGCTTTGCGGAGAATTGACCCCGCACCTCGGAAAAATCCGGGCCGTCCGATTCGCACGCGGCGGGGCTGTACGGCGGCGCGGCTTCTATCGCTTTCTCACCGCGCAGATGATCGATGATTTCACAGATATGCGCTGCGGGATATACCTTGAGGCCCTCCGCGATGGAGGCTTCAAGCGCGCTGTCCCTCGGGATGAAGAGGCTGTCGACCCCGCTCGCGCGCGCCGCCAGCGCCATGGGCAGCATACCCGTCACGGGCCGCAGATTTCCGTCCAGCGAAAGCTCGCCTATGAACATGCTCTTTTCTGAAACGGCCTCTATCTGCTCGCTCGCGGCGAGCAGGCCGATTGCAATCGGCAGGTCGTAGATCGGACCCTCTTTTTTCGTGTCCGCAGGCGCCAGATTCACGAGGATTCTGCGCATGGGAAATTCGAGGCCGATGCTCTTTATGGCCGCGCGCACGCGTTCCCGCGACTCCCGGACCGAGTTGTCGGGCAGGCCCACAATCGCGAAGCCGGGCAGGCCGTTCGTGATGCTCACCTCCACCACGACGCTGAAGCCCGAGATCCCGGAAAGTCCCGCCGATTTGATGATATGGATTCCCGCCAAAGCCGCCTCCTTTCAGTGCCGCCGCCCGCAGAAACGGCGATGGACGCCGTCGTTCAAAATGCGTCGCGCGTGTGCCTGATCCACGCGCGTCCGCTGCGGATCAATATTTCGATTACATCAAAGCGCAGGCGCACGTCCGCCGAGACCCGCGCGCTGCGCGGGAGCGTCGCGAGATACGCCTCTGCGACACGCGCGAGCTGTTTCTGCTTCCGCTCGGTCACGGCTTCGCAGGGCAGCCCGTACAGCAGATCGGCGCGCGTCTTTACCTCCGTGAACACGAGTGATTCCCCCTCGCGCGCCACGATGTCGATCTCGCCTATGCGGCAGCGAAAGTTGGTTTGGAGTATGACGAAGCCCCTATCCTCAAGGTATTTCGCGGCCCGACTTTCTCCCCATTTTCCCAAATTCAAGAAAAGGCCTCCTTTCGCCGCCTATATACAACCGGCCTTATCGGCGCCGACAGGTTTATATTACCATATATTTATTTTAATGTCAATACATAATTTTCATTTTTTGTAACAAAAAAATATGAGACACCGCAAAGCTCGCGCGGCGGTTTTCGCGCGGCGCGCGGCGCCTTAAAAAAACCTTTGACATTCCGCAGGGACGGGTGTATGATAAAACATGTTGAGAGGGAGTAGTTTTATTGCAAAGTCAACATGCTGGCGCGCTTTGCCTGGCTTTGCAACCGACGCGGTTAACGAGACTTTCAACATGTTTTTTCTGTGAAAAACATGTTGGAGGTCTTTTTTTATTCCCCGCTGTTTGGCGGATGTGCGGGCCGGCGGACTTCGCGGCGGCGCGCGATGGGAGGGATGTTTCAATGGATGCTTCGATTGTCGTCGCTTTTTTCATATCGGCCGGGGCGGTGACGCTGGCCGAAATGGGCGACAAAACACAGCTTTTGGCTATGGCTTTCGCCGCGAGATACAAGAGCGCCGCAGTGCTGACCGGCGTCTTTTTCGCCACCGTGTTCAATCACGGCCTCGCGGTGGCCGCAGGCAATCTCGTCACGCGCTTCGCGTCCGCGCAGCTTTGGATACAGGCCGCCGCTTCTCTGTCTTTCATCCTCTTCGGCCTTTGGACGATCCGCGGCGACACGCTTGAGGGCGAGGACCGGCGAAGCGCGAAATTCGGACCCGTGCTCACCGTAGCCGCGGCTTTCTTCATCGCGGAAATGGGCGACAAGACACAGCTCGCGACCATCGCGCTGGCCGCAAAGTTCCCGGCCTCGCCGCTCGCGGTGCTGGCGGGAACGACCGCAGGTATGCTGATCGCCGACAGCATCGGAATCGTGGTCGGAGTTATCCTGCGCCGCAGGATTCCGGAGCGAAAGATCAAGCTCGTTTCCGCGTCCGCTTTCATGCTGTTCGGGCTGATCGGAAGCTATCGCGTTTTTCGCGAGGACCTTGGACTGCCGCTGCCCGCGACGGCGGGCATCCTGCTCGCCTTGGCCGCAGGCGCGCTCCTCGCCGCCCTGCTCCTGCTGCGGGCGGAAAAAAAACGGGACCGCCTTTCCCGTGACGATCCCGCAGACTATTGATTTGATCCCGCGCACGGCGCATTCCCTTACGCTTCCGCCAGCTTTCTGCCCAAATCCTTGCAGGCGGCCAAGGCTGTGTCGTCCGGCGTTTCGTTCGCGATCAGACCCTCCGTCACCAAATTGGCGTCCTTGGCCTCGCAGCGATCTTTCCAGTTGCGCATCCACTCGCCGTCACCCCAGCCGTAGGAACCGAAGAGCGCGACCGGCTTGCCCGCTATGCTGTTTTCCAATTTCGTAAAAAACGGCTCAAATTCGGCCTCCTCCAGCACCTCGGCGCCCATTGAGGGACAGCCGAGCGCCAGTTTGTCGTAACCGGCCGCTTCGGCGGGCGCGATCTTATCCACCGCGAACAACTCCGCTTCGGCCCCCGCCTCCCGCAGGCCCGCCAACACCGCGTTCGCCATCGTTTCGGTATTTCCCGTGCCGCTCCAATAAATCACCGCTGCTTTGCTCATCGTATTGCCGTTCCTTTCCGCCGGTTTTGCCGGCTCCTCTTTCAGTTGCGAACCGTCGCGCGCGTCGATTTTCGCATATTCGCCCATATGTACAAACAAACCGCGAACGGCGGCGCCAAGAGCGGAGGCTTCCGGCCTGTTCGCGTTTATTGCTGCTGTTTTGGGCAACCTCCGAAAACCCTCTGTTGACGGTCGGTTGCTATGGCATTTTACCGGCCGGTTAGTTTTGTCTAATCGGCCGGTAAAAACGGGTGAGCACTCGGCAAAGTTTACGGTTGTGTGGCTTGTACAGTACGCGTTGTTTGTGTGGTGTTGTTGAGGAGTGAGTTGAGTTGCCGGTATGGGCACCGGCGGCCTTTTGCACCCTTTGCCCTATCGTGGCGGATAACAGAACTGCTCACCGTTAGGTTAGTCGCCTCTAACTTACATATACAATACCATGCGCAAATAGGGTTTGTCAATAGGAAATTTTCAAATTCCAAAATTTTTTTTCGGGGTTTGTTACTACTCACCCACCACGCAAATTTCACCCGTTCGCAAGCTCCGGGCACAAGCCGAAATTATCGCGGCGTTT
>JAITAX010000027.1 GCA_031283865.1 Eubacteriales Family XIII. Incertae Sedis bacterium | reverse complement strand
CGGGTCCGAGCGGCGCACGAAAGGCAGGTTTTGCATGAAGCTATGGCAGGGACGATTCACAAAGACCGGGGACGCGTCCGCAGACGCGTTCAACGCGTCCATATCCTTTGATAAGCGGCTCTATCGCCACGACATCCGAGGCAGTCTTGCGCACAGCAAGATGTTAAAAAAACAGGGAATAATCTCCGAAGACGAGGCCGCCGCCATCGAAGCGGGGCTGCGTGACGTACTCGCGGACATGGAGGCGGGGCGAATCGCGTTCAGCGCGGACACAGAGGACATCCACATGTGCGTCGAGCGCGCGCTCACGGAAAGGATCGGCGCGGCGGGCAAGAAGCTGCACACGGCCCGCAGCCGCAACGACCAGGTTGCGACGGACCTGCGCCTCTACCTCAAGGACGAAACGACCGACATACGGGAACTCTTAAAAGGCTTGATTAAAACGCTCGCGGAAACAGCCGAGGCGCACCGCGAAACGGTGATGCCGGGCTATACGCACTTGCAGCGGGCGCAGCCCGTAACGCTCGCTTTCCACCTGCTGGCCTACTGCCAAATGTTCCTGCGCGACGCGGAACGCCTCGACGACTGTCTGCGCCGCATGGACGCGCTGCCCCTCGGCGCGGGCGCGCTCGCGGGCGTCACCTACGAAACGGACCGCGAATTTCTGCGGCGTGAACTCGGCTTCGCGCGCCTCTGCGAGAACGCCATGGACGCGGTCAGCGACCGCGATTTCGCGCTGGAATTTCTTGCGGACGCGTCCATCGTCATGATGCACACCTCGCGCCTCTGTGAAGAGCTCGTCCTGTGGAGCTCCGCAGAATTTGGCTTTGTCGAACCGGATGACGCTTTCGGTACGGGCAGCAGCATCATGCCGCAGAAGAAGAACCCCGACGTCGCGGAACTGATCCGCGGCAAGACGGGCAGGGTGTACGGGGACCTGCTCGCGCTGCTCACACTCATGAAAGGTCTGCCGCTGGCCTACAACAAGGACATGCAGGAGGACAAGCCGCCCCTGTTCGATGCCGTAGATACGCTGAAAGCCGTCCTCCCCATACTCGCGGACATGCTGAAAACCCTGATCGTAAAGCCCGCGCGAATGGAAGAAGCCGCGCGCGGCGGCTTCATGAACGCGACCGACGCGGCGGACTATCTCGTGAAAAAAGGGCTCCCTTTCCGGGATTGCCACAAAATCATAGGCCGCCTCGTTCTGTACTGCATCGGCGAGGGTAAGGCGATAGAAGACCTGCGCCTCGACGAATTGAAGCGATTTTCCGCGCACTTCGAGGAGGACCTCTACGCGCAAATCGACGCGCGGGCCTGCATTCGCGCGAAGCAATCCGAGGGTTCCGCCTCTTTTGAGAGCGTCGAACGGCAGCTTGCGCTTATGAAAGCGCGGCTTGAGATGGATTCTTAGGGGCCGCGCTGTTTTTTCGCTTACTTCGGGTTTCTCGGGCTTCGCCTATACGGGATAGACCTTGTCTTCCTCGTTCAGCAGGCTCGCGTCTATCTTGTTGCGCTGCGCGTTCCTGTATTGAAAGAATTTCTTCGCCGGCTCGGGGAACATGGCGCCCGTCAGCACGTCCTCGTCCTGCTCGATGTACTCGGCAAACGCCTGCTTCGTCTTTTCCAACTCCGGCTCCAGAAGATCCGCGGGCCGAACCGTGACGCGCTCCGCGTTCCTGATGATCCGCTTCACAATCTCATCGCTGATCGGAACGGTCGTGCGGCCGTACATGCCTTTCACCACCTGCTGCAACTCCCTCGGAATCATCTTGTATCGCTCGCCCGAAAGCACGTTCAGCACCGACTGCGTGCCGACGATTTGGCTCGACGGGGTCACGAGCGGCGGATATCCCAAGTCCTCGCGCACGCGCGGCACCTCCTGCAGGACCGCGTCGAACTTGTCCATCGCGTTCGACTGCTTCAACTGCGAAACGAGGTTCGACAGCATACCGCCCGGCACCTGATAGACGAGGGTGTTGATATCGACGCCCATCAGCTTGGAATCGAGAAGCCCGCTCGCGATGTACTTCTCGCGGATCGGCTTGAAATGCGCGGCGATCTTGTTCAGCCCGTCCATGTCTATGCCCGTATCGTATTCCGTACCCCTGAACGCGTAGACCATCGGCTCCGTCGAGGGCTGCGACGAACCCTCGCCGAAAGGCGAGATGGCCGTGTCGATGATGTCCACGCCGGCTTCCGCCGCTTTCATATAGGTCATGGAACCAAGCCCGCTCGTCGCGTGCGTATGCAGCTCAATCGGGATGCCGAGGGCGTTCTTCAGATCTTTCACGAGCTTGTAGGTATTATAGGGATCAAGCAGTCCCGCCATATCCTTAATGCAGAAAGAATCCGCGCCCATCTGCTCGATCTCCTTGCCGAGCTTGATAAACATCTCGTTCGTATGCACGGGGCTGAGCGTGTAGGAAACGCAACCCTGCGCGTGCGCGCCGTATTTCTTGCAGGCGCGGACGGCGCTCTCCAGATTGCGCGTGTCGTTGAAAGCGTCGAATATGCGGATGATGTCTATGCCGTTTTCGATGGACTTCTTCACGAACTCGTCCACCATATCGTCGGCGTAATGCTTGTAGCCGAGCAGATTTTGGCCGCGCAGCAGCATCTGAAGCTTCGTGTTCTTCACGCGGCTGCGAATGGTCCTGAGCCTTTCCCATGGGTCCTCGTTCAGGAAGCGCAGGCAGGCGTCAAAGGTCGCCCCGCCCCAGACCTCAAGCGCGTGATAGCCGACCGCGTCCATCGTTTCGAGGATCGGGAGCATCTCATCCAAGGTCATGCGCGTCGCGATCAAGGATTGGTGTCCGTCGCGCAATACGGTTTCGGTAATTTTTATCTTCGACATGGCAATATTCTCCCTTCCGACTTTCAACATCTTTCAATATCGTTCAATATTTCGTTACTGCTCAGCGGCAGCCGGCCGGAGGCTTGATAATCCTCACCGCTCTTCGCATCGCCGGTTCACGCGGCGCCGCTTTGCGGGATGCGCCCGCGGATGCTCAGAGGATCGCGATTGCGTCACCCGGCCGGACGCGTCCGCCCTCCAGCACGCGCGTAAAAATGCCCTCCGTGGGCATGACGCAGGTACCCGTCTGCTGCTTTATGGCGCAGCCTTGGTGACATTCCTTGCCGATCTGCGACACCTCGTGCAGGCTCTTGCCTATGCGAAGCCGCGTACCCACGGGCAGGCTCTTCAGCTCGACGCCGGCCGTCGTGATGTTCTCCGCGAAAGCGCCCGCGTCGATGGCGAGGCCCAGCTTCCGCATCTTGTCCGCGCTCTCGTCGGCCAAAAGGCTCACCTGCTTGATCTCGCTCAATCCGAAATGCGCGTCCCCGACGACGCCGCCCGCGCGAAGCTCCGCCGAAGCCACAGGCTGCTTGACCGTGCCCGTCCGGTCGCTGACGTTAACGGAAAGCACGCGCGCCCCGGTCTGTTCATCCTTCTTCA
>JAITAX010000021.1 GCA_031283865.1 Eubacteriales Family XIII. Incertae Sedis bacterium | reverse complement strand
GGTTCCAATCATCGCCTTGCGTTCATCTACACAAAGGCGACAAACACGCGGTTGGAAACATCGATCCCCCTCGGCGTGAGCCGCAGCGCGCAGTCCGCGCGCTCCAAAAGCCCCTCGCGGGTCAGCCGCGCGATTTCTCCGCCGAAGCGCGCGTCGAGTTCCTCCCCGAAGTGCCGCGCGTAGTCCGCTTCGAGGACGCCCTCAATCCGCCGCAGGCCCAGAAACATGTACTCCGAAATGCAATCCTCAAGCGAGTTCACGTGCGTGTGCGCCCTGAAAGGCGCGCGCCCGTCCGCCGCCGCGATGTAGGCGTCCGGATCGCAGGTGTTCGAGAAGCGGATGCCGTCCGCGTAGGAATGGGCGCCGAGACCAAGTCCAAGATAGGCTTCCATCGACCAGTATTTCAGATTGTGCCGGCAGCGGAATCCGGGCCGCGCGGCGTTCGATATCTCGTAGTGCGCGTAGCCGGCGCGCGTGAGCGTCCGCACGGCGTCGTGATACATCTCCCTGTCGGTGTCCTCGTCGATCGCGGCGAGCGTCCCATCCCGCAGCGATGCCCACAGCGGCGTAGCCTCCTCCGGCTGCAGGCTGTAGAAAGACACGTGCTCCGGCCGCAGATCGAGGGCCTCCGTCAGGGTTTCGCGCCAATCCGCGAGCGCCTGCATGGGAAACGCGAACATCAGGTCTAAGTTGATGTTCGCAAAGCCCGCGTGCCGCGCGGCCTTGTAGTTCGCGAGAAAATCGGCGCGCGTATGGATGCGGCCGAGCACGCGCAGCAGCGCGTCGGAAAGCGACTGCACGCCTATACTGAGCCGGTTCACCCCATGCGTCAGGACAGCTTCGAGCTTGCGCGCATCCAAGGCGCCGGGGTTTGCTTCCATCGTCGTTTCGCAGTCCCGCGTCCGGGAAAAAGAGCGGGACAGCGCCGCCAAAATCCGCGAAAGCTGCCCCGCCGAGAGCAAGGACGGCGTGCCGCCGCCCAAAAAAACGGAGTCTACAAGAAACCTATTACCGTAAACTTTTCCCTGCTGCCCGATTTCCGCGATGAGCGCGCGCGTGTAGGCTTCGCGCACGGACGCGTCCGTATGCGCGAACGACAGAAAGTCGCAGTAGCGGCATTTCTGCGCGCAAAAGGGAATATGCACATATAAGCCTATCGTCCGCTTCTGCATGGGTTTTGGCCGCCGTTTATTTATTTTCGTCGTATTTCAGCACCGCCGTGAAAGCCTCCTGCGGCACCTCCACCGAGCCGAACTGCCGCATTCGCTTCTTGCCCTCTTTCTGCTTCTCCAGCAGTTTCTTTTTGCGGGAGATATCACCGCCGTAGCACTTGGCCGTCACATCCTTGCGAAAGGCGCCGACGGTCTCCCGTGCGATCACCGTGCGGCCGATCGCCGCCTGAATCGGTATCTCGAACTGATGCCGCGGGATAATCTCTTTCAGCTTCTCGCACACGAAGCGCCCGCGCGCGTAAGCCTTTGACTCGTGCACCATCATGGAAAAGGCGTCCACGAGATCGCGGTTCAACAGGATGTCCATCTTCACGATATTCGATTTTTCGTAGCGCACAAACTCGTAATCCAGCGAGCCGTAGCCCCGCGTTCTCGATTTCAGCGCGTCAAAGAAATCGTAGATCACCTCGTTCAGCGGCAGTTCATAGTGCAGGTTCACGCGGGTTTCCATGATGTATTCCATGTGCAGCATACGACCGCGCCGCTCCTGACACAGCTCCATGATTGAGCCGACGTACTCCTTGGGGATGATGATGTCGGCTTTTACAATCGGCTCTTCTATGCGCTCGATCTGCGCGGGATCGGGCAGGTTCGTCGGATTCTGGATCATTTCTTCTTCGCCGCCCGCGCGCACGACCTTATAGATGACGCTCGGAGAGGTCGTGATGACGGAGAGGTCGAACTCGCGTTCAAGCCGCTCCACGATGATTTCCATGTGCAACAGGCCGAGAAAGCCGCAGCGGAAGCCGAAGCCCAGCGCCGTCGAGGTCTCCGGCTCGAAGCGGAAAGCCGCGTCGTTCACCTGAAGCTTCTCCAGCGCGTCCTTTACATTCTCGTACTTCTCGCCTTCCGCCGGATAGACGCCGCAAAAGACCATCGACTGCATCGTCTTGTAGCCCGGCAGCGCCTCTTCGGTCGGCGCTCCGTCCAGCGTCACCGTGTCCCCGACCCGCGCGTCCGCCACCTGCTTGATGCCGGCGCAGATATAGCCCACCTCGCCGGCCGAGAGTTCACCCTGCGGAACGGGTCCCGGCGCGTACACGCCCACCTCCGTCACCTCATAGCGTTTCTTCGTGCTCATGAGACGTATGAGATCGCCTTTTTTGACGACGCCGTCAAACACGCGCGCATAGATGACCACGCCCTTGAAGTTGTCGTAGTACGAATCGAAGATCAGGGCCTTGAGCCGGCCCGCCTTGTCCCCGGACGGCGGCGGGACGCGCCGCACGACGGCCTCCAGCACCTCTTCGATGCCGACGCCCTCCTTGGCGGAGATCAGCGGCGCGTCTGCGGCGGCGATGCCGAGCAGTTCCTCGATCTCGAGCTTGACGCCGTCCGGATTCGCGCTCGCCAGATCGATCTTGTTCAGCACGGGAAGAATCTCCAGATCCTCGTCCAGCGCCAGATAGACGTTGGCTAAGGTCTGCGCCTCCACGCCCTGTGTGGCGTCCACAACCAAGACGGCGCCCTCGCAGGCCGCCAAACTTCTGGACACCTCGTAGGTGAAATCCACATGGCCCGGCGTATCGATCAGATTCAGCACGTATTCCTCGCCGTCGCGCGCCCTGTAGCAGAGCCGCGTGGTCTGCAACTTGATCGTGATGCCGCGCTCGCGCTCCAGTTCCATATTGTCAAGAAACTGTTCTTTCATGTCGCGCAGGGCCACGAGCCCCGTCTTTTCTATGAGGCGGTCGGCCAGCGTCGATTTGCCGTGATCGATGTGCGCGATAATGCAAAAATTCCGAATGTTTTTCATGTTTTCGTTGCTTCAGTATAAGTGGGGTTTGAATCGTAACCTAAAAAACGCCGCACAGCGTTTCCCCCGTCGTAATATCCGTCGCAATCGTCAGGCTCATGTCCGACACGTCGCAGACCTGCACGATATTCGACAGTTCCTCCGCCTCCGAATCGCCGTACACCTCCCGCAGGATGCTTGGCCGGTCGCTCAGAAAGTCGGGATTGTACCACAGGGTTGTGTTCTTGTTCTCAAATATGGACGCGTAAAATATATCCGTTTCGACGAGGTCCTGAAAGAAATGACTGCCGAACGAAAGTTCCGGCATATAGCCGGCGCCCTCATACGCCACCTCGCAGGCAATGTTCATATTGCTGATTTCCGCGAACTTCACGGGAACGCCCAGCTCCGGAGAGGTCGTACCGAGCCGCCCGGGGACGAGCAGCATGACGGCTTTCTCCTTGTCCCTGTAATATTGATTGATCGCGCCGATTGCGCGCGCAATCGCCGGCTTCTTGTGGTAGGGATATTCGTAATAGCTCTGCGGATCCACGCGCACCACGGCGTCTATGCGCTGATAATACGCGCCGCCCATCGTGCCGCCGTCGAGAAGAAAATAGATCTTTTCCGGCTCGATTTTCGGAATCTCCGCCCTGACGCCGCTGCCGCCCACCTGCAAGGGCCTGCACTGCAGGAGGTTGATCATAAAATCGCCCTCTTTCGAGAAGTTCACGGCAAATTCCACGTCCACGGGGTAGCTGTATTCTTTCTCCACAGCCGCCAGTATCCTGCGCATGTTGTTTACGAAATCTTCTCTCTTTAATAAATTATCGCATGTCGTAAAGACGATTTTTCGGTCGATGCCGATCTCCCTAAGCTCGCGCTCGCGCGCGTAGTCGTGCTCGATCATGAACGCGCGGAACCAGTCGGTCATCTTGTCCTGCACCGTTTGGATGTCCACCGTAGTCAGGGAGTTGGTCGCAAATTCAAGCACGTCCACCTTGTGCTGCGCGAATTTGGAAAGGTCGGCGGCGTTGTTCGCGCGAAGCTCGGGTTTGTCGAGCGCGGCGATGCGCGGATAATCACCGTCCGTGCGGTCCACGGCGCGCGTGCCGAGTCCCATGACGATGCGGATCATGCCCTGCTTCGGGTCGATCTCCCGGTTCCAGCGGTAAGAATTGTAGGAATAGGCCACGCCTGCGGCGGCCGGCATATAGAAATCGCGAAACAACGAGCCTGAGACCCGCTGCACGAGCAGGGCCATCTGCTCTTCGCGCTCCGCCAGACCCCTGTTCAATCTGTACGCCAGCACCGATTCGTCCATCGTACTCGCGTAAACGGTCTTCACGGCGCTCTCAAAAGCGACGAGCCTCTCATCCAAGGTGCCTACGTTCACACAAAAAACGGACTCATATTTGCCCGCGAAAGCGTTGCCGAAGCCGTCTTCGAGCAGACTGCTCGAACGGACGATGATGGGACTCTGCCCGTAGTATTCGAGCATCCTGCGAAACTGCTCGCGTATGGTGTCGGAAAACCGGCCCTCCATGATCTTTTCCTTCAGGATCTCGGCGACCGT
>JAITAX010000222.1 GCA_031283865.1 Eubacteriales Family XIII. Incertae Sedis bacterium | reverse complement strand
CTCCGTTCTTGCCGACAACGAAAATCTGTTTGCATCAAAATACATGCCTTACCTACCTTCGGAGGACGAACTCAAACACGCGTTAGAGCGCGAGCGGGAACAGATAGAACGCAAGCGGTCACTCGATCACGAGGACGACGAGTAAGCATATTGCAGAGAATCACGAGCAAAACGCGTTAAGCGCGCTTTGTATGTCCAACATCTCAACGCAAAAACGCGATAACCGCTTCGTCAAAACAGCGGTGCATCCTACACTTCATCGGTGATATTGTCAAAAAGGTTTGGGATTTTTTTTGCGAGAATCCGTCAGAATCCGTCAATGCGGGAATCCGTCAAGAAGAGGCTGTTTCAACGCGATCCGCCCACGCGCTTTCCTCTGCGAGCGTTGCGACCATCACGGCCTTGATCGTGTGCAGGCGGTTTTCGGCCTCGTCGAAGACGACCGAGTGCTTGCCGCGAAAGACGGCATCTTCGACCTCGCGTATGTCGACGCCGAGATCCCGGCAGGCAACCGCCGTCGAGGTTTCGAAATCGTGAAAGGCCGGCAGGCAGTGCATGAAGAGCACATTGTCGTTGCCCGTCCGCGCGAGCAGTTCCTGCGTCACCTTGTAGGGCGCGAGCAAGCGCGCCTTTTCGGCGATGCGGTCCTCCTCGCCCATCGAGGCCCATACGTCCGTGTAGATCACGTCGGCGCCCGCAAGGCAGGCCGCGTCGTCGGAAAAGGAGATCTCCGCACCCGGTGCTGCCGCTGCCGCGGCCCGCGCCGATACGGCGGGATCGGGCGTCAGCTCTTTCGGCCCGTAGCCGACAAAGCGCATCCCCATCTTCGCGCAGCCGTAGATCCACGCGTAGGCCATATTGTTGCGCGTATCCCCGCAGAATACGAGCTTTGCTTCGGCGAGCGGCTTCTGCAGATGTTCCTCCATCGTCATGAGGTCGGACAGGATCTGCGTGGGATGGTCGTCATCCGTCAGGCCGTTCCACACGGGAACGCCCGAAAAGCGCGCCAGATCGCGCACCGTTTCGCAACTGCCGTAGCCCCTGAAGCCGATTGCGTCATAGAAGCGCCCGAACAGGCGCGCGCTGTCCTCGAGTGACTCTTTCTTGCCGAATTGGGAAGTGCCGGGACCGACATAGGTCACGTGCGCGCCCTCCTCCGCCGCGCCGAGTTCAAAGGCGCAGCGCGTGCGCGACGAAGTCTTTTCGAAGAGCAGCAGGATGTTCTTGCCCGCGAGCAGAGCGCCCGCGCCGCCCGCGCGTCGGCGCGATTTGAGCCGCGCCGCCAGATCCAAAAGGCGGCGAAGCTCCTGTGGCGTGAAATCGAGCAGCGTCACCAAACTGCGGCCTTTCAAATCGACGGGCGCTTTGTTCATAAAACTACACCAATTCCAAAAAAACGGTTTCCGCGCTGTCGCCGCGCCGCAGTCCCAGCTTCAATATGCGCGTATAGCCGCCGTCCCGCTCCGCGTAACGCGGCGCGATGTCGTCAAAGAGCTTCTTTACGACCGTTTCATCGTACACATAGGTCAGGGCCTGCCTGCGCGCGTGCAGATCGCCCCGCTTGCCCAGCGTGATCATCTTCTCCGCCGCGCGGCCGGCCTCTTTCGCCCTGCATTCCGTCGTGCTGATGCGGCCCTCCCGCAGCAGATCCGTCACGAGATTCCGCAGCATGGCTCTTCTGTGCGCGGTCGGCTTGCCCAATTTCCTGTATCCCGGCATGTCGTCGCCTCCTCCACTTTCTATTTTCGCTATTATAGTTCAATCAAAAGTATTCAAACGCCGCGATTGTGTGGGGTTTGAATCGCAACTATTCTTCGCCCGGCTTCAACCCAAGTCCCAGTTCGTCCAACTTCAACTTAACCTCTTCGAGGGACTTCTTGCCGAGATTCCGGACTTTCATCATGTCGTCCTCCGTCTTGTGCGTCAATTCCTCGACGGTGTTGATGGACGCGCGCTTCAGGCAGTTGAAAGACCTGACGGACAGTTCAAGCTCCTCTATAGTCATTTCAAGGGCTTTCCCTTTCTGATCCTCTTCTTTCTCGACCATGATCTCCATGGTTTCGGTACCGTGGGTCAGATCGATGAAGAGTTTCAGGTGATCCTGCATGATCTTCGCGCCGATTGAAACGCTCTCGCCCGGCGAAACGCTGCCGTCCGTCCAGACCTCAAGGCTCAGCCTGTCGTAGTCCGTCACATGCCCGACGCGCGTGTTGTCGACGTTGAAGTTGACCTTGCGCACGGGGCTGTAGATCGAATCCACGGGAATGACCGCAATCGGCATACTCTCCGTCTTGTTCTGCTCGGCGCTGACATAACCGCGCCCGCGCGCGAGGTTGATCTCCATCACGAGCGAAGCGCCCTCTTCCAGCGTCGCGATATGCAAATTCGGGTTGAATATCTCAACCTCCGCGTCCCGGTGAATGTCGTCCGCCGTGACCTCTGCCGGTCCCTTGGCGTTGATGCTCACCTGCTTCACGGGTTCCCCCGTGATCTTTACGGCCAATCTTTTCAGATTCAGAATGATTTCGGTGACATCCTCTTTGACGCCGGGAATCGTCGAAAATTCGTGCAATATCCCGTCGATCTTCACGGAGGTGACCGCCGTTCCGGGGAGCGAGCTTAAAAGTATCCGCCTGAGACTGTTGCCCAGCGTGGTGCCGTAGCCCCGCTCGAGCGGTTCCACCACATATTTTCCGTAATTTGCATCCGAATCCGAAAAGATGCAATCGATGGTCGGTTTTTCTATTTCTATCAAGCGCAAAACCCCCTTTCCGTTTCGCATGTCCGTTGCCGGACACATGCTTCGGAAAACAAAACGCCGCCGCGCCGCGAAGCCCGCCGCAAAAACGCGCGCCCGCGCGCCGCATCGCCTGATCGGCGGAGCGGGCCGTTACTTGGAATACAATTCAACAATCAGATGCTCCGCGACGGGCGTATCGATTTCCTCACGCCTCGGCAGGGCCAGCACCCTGCCCTCAAGCTTCTCTGTGTCCACGCTGATCCACGCGGGCACGGAGATCGACATATCCTTGATCTCCTTGAATTTGGGTGAGTTTTGGCTCTTTTCTTTCACCTTGACGACAGCGCCGGGCTTGACCTCCGCGGAGGGGATGTCGAGCTTCTTCCCGTTCACGAGGAAATGCCCGTGCGTGACGAGCTGGCGCGCTTCTTTCCTCGATGAGGCGAAGCCCATGCGGAACACGACGTTGTCCATGCGCGTTTCCAGCATAATCAGCAGGTTGTCGCCCGTGATGCCTTTCTTGCGCGCCGCCTTGTCAAAGGTATTTCTGACCTGCGTTTCGAGCATCCCGTAAAAGCGCTTTGCTTTCTGCTTCTCGCGCAGCTGCAATCCGTAATCCGAGGTTTTTCTTCGGCTCTGCCCGTGCTGTCCGGGGGCGAAATTCCTCTTTTCGAG
>JAITAX010000128.1 GCA_031283865.1 Eubacteriales Family XIII. Incertae Sedis bacterium | reverse complement strand
CTCTGCGCTTCATGCGCGCGGCGGCAGACGTGTTCCGCAGGGTATTCGGCGCGGAACACGGCATCGCGCGCGATGCCGTGCAAGAAGCGGACGACCTCGCGCGCGCGGCGGCGAACGCGCGCGGGGCATAGACATATGAAAGGACTGGAATTGGCCGAGTGCTATTATCTGCGCTGCGGCAAGGAGATGCTGGCGCGCGACTTCCCGCGGCATAAAGATCGCATTGCCTGCGGCCTTGCGGGGGAGGGTTCGGACTGTCTCGGCTTTGACGATGGACTCTCGCGAGATCATGATTTCGGCCC
Organism: Eubacteriales Family XIII. Incertae Sedis bacterium; assembly: GCA_031283865.1. Lineage (GTDB taxonomy): Bacteria > Bacillota > Clostridia > Peptostreptococcales > Anaerovoracaceae > JAITLA01. The sequence continues at coordinate 5,965 of JAITAX010000128.1, read as the reverse complement.
CGGCTTCTGCCTGTGGCTGACGGACGAGGACGAAGCGGAGATCGGAGAGGCCCTGCGGGCGGCCTACGGGACGCTGCCGCAGCGCTTCATGGATTACGCCGCGCGGGACCCCGTGAGCTACGGCGAGCAGCGGCTCTCCGCCATGCGATACACGCGCTTCTATAGCAAGTTCACGGGTCTGCCGCGCGCGCCCGAAACCTTGAGCGAATGGCGCAGGATCCCCGAGCATTTCCTGTCGGCAGCCGTGAGCGGCGCCGTGTTCGAGGACGCGCTCGGCGCTTTCAGCGCGATCCGGGCGCGTTTGCTGGCATTCTACCCGGAGGATATACGCCTGAAGAAGCTGGCCGCGCGCGCCGCGAGCATGGCGCAGGCCGGGCAGTACAACTACGCGCGCTGCGTGAAGCGGGGCGAAACGGCGGCGGCCCTGCGCGCGCTGTCCGAATTTGCCGGCGCGGCCTGCTCTATGGTTCATCTGCTGAACAAGCGATACACGCCGTGGTACAAATGGGCGCATCGCAGCCTCAAGGATATGAAAATCTTTCCGGAGGCCCACGCGCTGATCGGCGCGCTCTGCGATGACGGCGCGGCGCCGCGGCGCCGGATCGATCTGATTGAAGAGATCTGCTCCCTCACGATTGCGGCGCTGCGCGCGCAGGGACTCACGTCCGCAAGCAGCGATTTCCTGCTCGACCACGGTCCGCAGATATTGCGCGGCATTGCGGACGAGCAGATACGAGCAATACATCTGATGGCGGAGTAGTGTTTTTTGCAGGCGCTTTTGGCGGAAAAACGGGTCGTGCGGGTCACCGCGCGAACGCTTGCCGCCTTTGGCGCACGGCGGCCTGCGGGCCGCGAGGAGGACTGACAATATGAATGAATTGATAGACCGGATCGTTGCGATTGAATGGAAGATGTTCGACAAGGCGGAGAACGCGTCGGGCCGCGCCGCTTGTCAGGACGACCGTGACACTTTCGATATCATGCGCAGGAGCCAGTTCGAGGCGTGGAACGAGGCGCTGCTCCGCAGTTATCTCGCCGACCTCAACGAGGCCCTGACACAGGGGCGCAACCTCCTTACGGAGAAGTACGCCTATATCATGGAATACACCGTGCCGCTTGAATTTCAAGAGATCAAGGACGCGTTGCCGCCCGTTTCGTATGAGAAAAAAATCTTTATCAATAAAATAACGGAATTGTGCATGATGGGTTACGATGAGATTGCGGACGCTTATCCGAGGCTCGCCGCACAGGGAAGACCGCAGTACCGCGCGCAGCAAACGGACGACTATCCCTCTGCGGAAGCCTATATGCTCGGCGAGCTTTCAACCCTGTCCCTGCGCACGCTGCGCCTGTATCTCGACCGCCTGCTGCGGCTTTCGACCGCAAGGCGCAATTTCTCGCGCATGATCCTCGAAAACACCATGCGAAAATACGGCTTCGCGTCGCTCGCCGCCGCCGAAGCACGGCTGCGAGAAGCGGGGACCGCTTCGGGATAACGCGGCTGCGCGCTGCACGCAGTCGTGCGGTGCGGACATAAAAAGTGCTCTCAGCCATTCATACGGCGAAAATCCCCGCGTCTATATACGCAGTTTCGCCATCAGCTTTTGGATCAGCGGCGGCACGAAAAAAGAAAACGGGAGGGATACGAGAAAACCGATCCCCCACCCGGACAGCCACGCCCCCCAAAAATACCTGCCCGGCCCGACGTTGATGAGCGCCATGGCGAGGGACATGCACAAGGACATAAGGATCGCCATGCAGAAGCCGAAGAACAATATTTGGCGGATGCTCAAGAAAGACACCCCCTTTCCCTTACATAGGCGCCGAGAATGCGCGAACAAAGCACCGTGCGAAGCTTTTTCGCTTCGCACGCCGCAAGGGGATCGGGGAAAGACTGCGGCGTACTGTTTGCCGCGTCTGCTGTGTTTATACCCGCCGGCGAGGCTTTTCAACCTTGGGTTTTGGCCGCGGGTTTCACTTTCACTCGTTTTTGTGCGGTATAATCCATTTTTTTTCGTCGCAGGGGGGTGCCGATCCGGCGGCCCCCTGCATTTGAAACATATTACAAAAAAAAAAAAATCCCATAAGCGAAAAAAGCCTCTTGACATTGGTACTGTACCAAGGCTTATACTTTATTGTGCTCGAGCGGATAACTCGATGCGGCGTGCGGGCGTTCCGCGCGCCTGGGTCTATACGTTTTTCGCACGCGTTTTTACTGTTATCGTTTCGCAAGGGAAAGGGCATTGACCATGGATTTTTTTGCTGTCGGCTTACTCGGAATCGCTGTAATGGTCGGTTTGATCCTCTTGGGTGTGAACATCGGCATGTCCATGTTCCTCGTGGGTTTCATCGGATACACCTACTGCGTGGACTTCAAGGCCGCCTTTTCGCTGTTCAAGACGGTGCCGTTCTCACAGGCCGCGAGTTTTTCACTCTCCGTCATACCGCTGTTCGTGCTTATGGGGCAGTTCGCGTTTCGGTCCGGGCTTACGGAGGGGCTGTTTGACGCGGCCAGAAAGTGGCTCAACCGCCTGCCGGGCAGTCTGGCCGTGGCTACCGTCGCCGCGGCGGCGGGTTTCTCCGCCATCTGCGGCTCCACGATTGCCACGACGGCGACCATGACTACGGTCGCGCTGCCGCAGATGCGCAAGTACGGCTATGACGATGGTCTGTCCGCCGGCTGCATCGTGGCGGGCGGTACGCTCGGCGTGCTGATTCCGCCCTCCACCGTGTTCATCGTCTACGGCATCGTCGCGGAGCAGTCCATCGGGCGGCTCTTCGCGTCGGGCATCGTCCCCGGCGTCATCCTCGCCCTGTTCTATTCGATGACGGTCGTGCTGTACTGCAAGCTGCGCCCCGGCTCCGCGCCCGAACGCGAAAGCTTCACGTGGCGGGAACGCCTCATCTCCGTCAAGGGCATCGGACCCGTCGTCATCCTCTTCGTGGCCGTCATCGGCGGCATGTTCGCCGGCATATTCACGGCAAACGAAGCGGCGGCCATCGGCGCTGTCATCGGACTTGTGTTCATGATCGTGAGCCGCAGGTTTTCCTGGGGCAGTTTCAAGCAATCGCTTATGGACAGCGCTTCGACGACGGCCATGATCTTTCAGGTACTGCTCGGCGCCTACGTGTTCAATTACTTCCTGTCCGTCACACGGCTTCCCACCATGCTCGCGGAGTTCGTGGGCGGTCTGCCGATCAACCGCTACTTTATCGTGCTGTTCATCATGGTCATATTCCTCGTGCTCGGCTGCATCATGGATTCGCTCCCCATCGTGCTGCTCACGGTGCCCATCTTCCTGCCCATCATAAAGGAACTGGGCTTCGATCCGATCTGGTACGGCGTGCTGATGGTGCTCGCGTCCGATCAGGGGCTTATGACGCCGCCCGTGGGCATGAACGTCTATATCGTGGCCGGCATGGCGAAAGATATTCCGATGCAGAAAGTGTTCAAGGGAACTTTGCCGTTCGTTGGGGCGATCTTCGCCTGCATCGTTCTCGTGGTGTTTTTCCCGCAGATTTCCCTGTGGCTGCCCGATCTGCTGTTCAACAAATAAGGCGCGGGCTTCACGTCCGCGTATGCGATAGGCACAATACGGTTTGGAGGCATTTTTTAATGCTTACAATATAATCTAAGGAGGAAAGAAAAGGAGGAAGAAGTTATGATGAAGAAAAGATTGGTACTGTTGCTCGCTGTTGTCATGGTCTTCGCGGCCGGTCTGTCGGCCTGCGGCGGCGGTGGCGGAAACGAAAGCGCAAGCGACGAGGAGGCCGCGGCGGAAGCGGACGGCGAAGCGGTGGTGGACGATACCGTCTACGAGTTCAAGATGGATATTCCCGATCCGCCCGAATCCATCGTCGGCACGTTCGTCTACAAGTGGGTTGAGGATGTGCAAGCCGCTTCGAACGGACGCATCGTGATTACGGTTTATCCGTCGAGCCAGCTCGGCGCGGTGCCGGACATCATCGACAATCTGAAGAACGGCGTCAGCGACATCGCTTGGGCGTCGCCCGCCATGTTCTCGGGCCGCTTCCCCGTGATGGAGGGTACGAACCTGCCCATGCTCGACATCCCGGATTCCAAGGCCGGCACCGATCTGCTCTACGATCTCTACGAGCAGACGGATCTCATGCAGAAAGAGTTCGACGGACTGCATCCGCTCATGCTCTACAACGCCTGTCAGTATTACTTCGCGACCGCGAAAGGCGGCAAGCAGATCAACAGTCTCGCCGATCTCAAGGGCCTGAAGATCCGCGCGCAGGGTACCTATCCGTCCATCCTGATCAGGGAGCTTGGCGGGGAGCCGATCAGCCTGCACGCTTCGGAGGTCTATGAGTCGCTGTCGAAGAACGTGCTGGACGGTATGCTTTCCGACCTGACGACCTACAAAACATGGAAGCTCGATGAGGTGACGGGTCACGTCGTGGAGTCGCAAATCTATCGCTTCTGCGCGTTCCTGCTCATGAATCCCGACGCCTACGCCAAGCTGCCCGACGACCTGAAAGCGGTGCTTGACAGCTTCAGCGGACGGGAAGCCGCCTACGGCTTCGGCGACGCTTTCACGACCGGCGCCGAGACGGGCATAGAGCTGTACAGGGCCGCGGGCGCCACGACCTCCGAGTTCTCGGAGGAGGACTTGGCCAAGATCGACGCAGCCGCGCAGGTTGTGAACGACCAGTGGATCACGGACATGGACGCCGCCGGCTATGACGGACAGGCGGTGCTCGACACCTACAACGAACTGTTGGCGAACATCAATTCGTAAAAAGCCGCGGCGGCTGAGGCCGCCGGGATTGACGCAAAGCGCCCCGCCGATCACTTGACCGGCGGGGGCGGGCTTTGCGCAGGCAATCGCGCTCCTTGGGAAAGGGATGGTTTTTTGATGAAAGCGATCGATAAATTGCAAGGATTTTTGGCGGGTATAGGCGCGGTCGTCAGTTCGACGCTGATCTTCGGCATGATGGCGCTGATCTTCGTCGATGTGACGGGCCGGTTCTTGTTCAACAAGCCCATATTCGGCAGTTATGAGGTCGTGCAGATGGGCATGGGGCTTGTGGTGTTCTACGCGCTGCCTTACGCGCAGTACAAGAAAGGGCTCGTTCGCGTGGATTTCATCATCAACTATTTCCCGAGGCTGCCGCGCAAGATCCTGTGGGTGCTGGGCGATGTGATCTCGACCTGCGTCTGCTATGCGCTGGCCTACGCGTGCTATCTGCACGCCTCCGGCACGCTTGTGGCCTCCGGCGCCAAGACGAGCGTGCTGATGATGCCGCTCTATCCTTTCTATTATGTCGCGTCCGTGGGCCTGCTGCTCTTCGCGCTCATCCTCACGGTGGACTGCGTGCATTCGCTCCTGTCCGTTTTCCGCAAGGATGAGGATATCGTTTCTTCGGTCGACGCGGAGATGCAGGAGATGGAGAAGCAGTTTTAAAGCGCCGCCGGATGGGGGAGGGAGGTGCGCCGCAGGCTTGAGGCCGTGGGGCGCATTTTTTTTATTGTCCGCCCGTCTCTATACTTTCTTCGTGACGCCGAGTATCGCGCGCGCCTCGGTCGCGTTCGCGATCTCGCGCCCCGCAAGCCGGCCGAACTCCGCCGCGCGGGCGACCAGTTGCGCGTTCGTCGCGAGGACGCCTTTCTCGTAGAAGATGTTGTCCTCAAGGCCGACGCGCAGGCCGTCGCAACCGAGCGCCAGCCCCGCAAGCATCATCGGCATATGCGCCTTGCCTATTCCGGACACCGACCATGTCGCGCCCTCGGGCAGTTTGTTCACGAGGAAAGCGAGGTCGAACGCATCGCCGGCGACCGCGCCGCCCACGCCCATGATAAATTGAATGTGCGGCGGTTTCGGGATTCCCCAACGATTCACGTAATACATTACGCTATCCATATGACCTGTGTCGAAAACCTCAAACTCGGGCTTCACGTCCTGAGCCTCGACTTCCTGTCCGAGATAATTCAGAAAAC
>JAITAX010000247.1 GCA_031283865.1 Eubacteriales Family XIII. Incertae Sedis bacterium | reverse complement strand
GGCATAAGCTGCCGTCCCGTCTGGCGTCTCTGCCACCGGCAAAAACCCTACAAAAAAGCGCGCCGCTACAGGATCAAGCAAGCCGCGCACTATGAAAAAACCGTGCTGAATCTCCCCTGCTCCACGGACCTGCGCCCCGAGGACATCACCTGCGTGTGCGATGCGATCCGCGAGATCGGGCGGGATGCCGGGGGGAATTTATAATTCACAATGCACAATTCACAATGCACAATTCACAATGCACAATTCACAATGCACAATTCACAATGCACAATTCACAATGCACAATTGAGGGAGGGCAATTCGGAATTGAAAATTATACATTATGAATTGTGAATTGAGTGCCGGGTATTCATTCCGTTCTTATGCCGTACTTCTGCTTCTTGCGCATGAGCTGCGACTGGCTTATCCCGAGGTGCGCAGCCGCTTTGCGCGTGCTTTTCCAGCGCTTGAGCGCGTTCTCTATGAGCCTGCGCTCGTAGTGCGTCATGCTGCGCGCAAGTCCGCCCTCTTCCTCGCCGAATGTCCGGTCGTCGCGCGCGTCCTCGCCGCCGCAGAACTTCTTGTTCAAGGCTCTGTAGACGTCTTCCTCCTCTATCTGATCGTCCTTGCTGTTTATGACGAGCCTGTGCACCGCGTTTTCGAGTTCGCGCACGTTGCCCGGCCATTCGTAGGCCAACATCGCGCCCATGCTCATGGACGCGAAGCGCTTTTGCAAATTGTAGGATTTGTTGTAGCGTTCGAGGAAATAGGCCGCGAGTACGGCGATGTCGTCAGGGCGTTCCCGCAGCGGCGGTATGTTGATCTCGCAGATGTTGAGACGGTAATACAGGTCCTCCCTGAAGCGCCCGCTTTTCACGAGTTCGTGCAGGCCCGCGTTGTTCGCGCAGATCACGCGCACGTTGACCTCGATCTGCTTCTGCCCGCCGATCCTGAAAAACTGGTTTTCCTGCAGCACGCGCAGCAGTTTCACCTGTATGCTCGTGGACAAAAGGCCCACTTCGTCGAGAAACAGTATGCCGTTGTTCGCCATCTCAAAGTAGCCGCGCTTGCCTCCGGGCGACGAGCCTGTGAATGCCCCGGACTCGTAACCGAAAAATTCCGATTCGGCCAGGCTCTCGGGGATCGCCGCGCAGTTTATCCTGACACAGGGGTTGAGCTTGCGTTCGCTGTTGTTGTGAAGCAGGCCCAGAATCTTCTCTTTGCCGACGCCCGTTTCCCCGAGAATCAGCACGTTGCAATCGTATTTTGCGATGTTCAGCACCTCGTCCAGCAGATTTTCCATGCGCTCGCTCGCGAACACGAAGTCGCCCACGCGGCCCGCGTCGCGGTAGCGCGCCGTATGTGCCGCCGTGCGCCCGGTCCTGTCCGCGGCGGAACGCTTCTCGTAGATCCTGTGTATCTGCGCAAGCCTGTCTTTCGTCGCGCGGAGCAAATCAATCGTGAATTGCTGGTAGCCCTCCGTGTACGCGTCGAGTGCGGCGGTGTTCAGCTCCTTGCCGATGGATTCCGAGAACAGCAGCGCCAGCCTGTAGTTGTTGATAAAGCTCGTGAAGCTCACGGTCCCGTGCCGTTTGGTCAAAAGCACGCTCACCGCCTCGGCCCCCATGAGATCGGCGCAGTTGATGCTGAAGTCAAACAGGCTCTGCTCCTTTTCGTATATCTCATCGAAGCTCTTCAACGGCGCCAGAATGTCGAGGATATGCACGTCGTCCGCATAAGCGCCCAGCACCGAATCGATGTCGCTTTCCGAAAGTCGCTCCACGCTGCGCTTGTCCAAAGCCGCGACGATGTAGCCGTTGCGCGTCGCCTTGCGGATGACAGCCGCGTACAGAAAGGCGGACAGCAGATCGCTGGAAAGGATCAGAAAGCGCTTCATGTCGGGCGCTGCGGCCATTTGAAATACGCTGTGCAGCGAACCGGCCTCCTCAATCGCGGCCATGGTGCAGGGCGTCGTCAGATCGTCGGGCCGGTGCATGAGGGGATTCGCGTTTGAGAGTATGGCGGTGCCGTCACAACTGAGCTGCCCGTAGCTGAAATCGATGGTGTCGATGCGGCTGAGGCTCATGGGGACAGCCGCCAGCGAGGTGAGGCAGATCACCTCGTCGCCGGGCTTGTACAGCGCGCGCTGTTCATAGGCCGCGCCCACCTCGTCGACGACGCCGTAAAATATGCCGCCGCTGCCGGTCGCGGGATTGTGCAGCTTTCCGCGCTTCTTGATGATGTCAAAGATCTTCTCCTTGATCTTGATTTCGTCATAGGCGCATTCGGAGCAGAGCTGCTTGAAGCTGGCTTCCTCCGGCTTGACAGTCCTGACCCGCACGCGCATTTCGGAAGCGCGTATGTCGGGGCTGTTGTCGAGCTTCCAAGCGGCGGCAGGTATGGATCGCGGCGGTTCGAGCGCCCGCTCAATGCCAAAATCATATTTTATATTCATTTATATCCTCAATATTCCCCTTGCCTCGGCGGGGGAAGCGACCTCCCGGCCAAGGAGTTTCGCAAGCTTCACGACTTTCTCAACCAACTCACCGTTGCTGCGTGCGAGTACGCCTTTCTCCAGATACAGGTTGTCCTCGAAGCCGACGCGGGCATGTCCGCCCATGATGATGCCCGCAGCCGCCATTTCAAATTCGTGCCGGCCTATGCCCGCCACGGTCCAAGTCGATCCGGGCGGGATGCTGCCGACCATGAACGAGAGGTCGCGGACGGTCGCCGTCATCTGCACGCCGAGCACGAAGTCGAAGTGCAACGGCCGGACGAGCAGTCCTTTCTTGTCCGCTTTCATCGCAATGTCGATCATGCCCTTGTCGAACACCTCAAGTTCGGGTTTGATGCCGCGTTCTTTCATGATGCGCGCGAAGTTGAATATGGTGTTGTCGGAGTTTATGAAGATCTCGTCGCCGCCGAAGTTCAGCGTGCCGCAGTCCAGCGTGGCGAACTCGGGCGTCGGCGTGACCTCCGTGGACTGCAGCCGCTCCATATCGCTCATGCCAACCGCGCCGCCCGTGGACGGCTGCAGGATCGCGTCCCCGCATTCCGCGCGAATCGCGTCTATGCACGCTTGGAAGCGTTCCTTGCTCTGCGTCGGCGTTCCGTCGTCCTCCCGGACGTGCAGGTGGATGACCGAAGCCCCCGCGTCATAAGCCGATTTGGCCTCGCGCACGATCTCGGTGATCGTGTACGGCACGGCCGGGTTGTTCTCCTTTGTGACCTCAGCGCCGCAGATTGCGGCTGTAATGATTAGTTTTTCCATTGTCCCTCCCCCGCCGAAGTTCCTCGGCAGACCCCTTTCTTGCGCTTGTCTCGGCCCCGCGTCGCGCGGCTGCGCTCCCGAAAAGCCGACCTTCCCGCGTTTTTCCTTGCGGCCGCAGTATGAAACTCGACCGCCCCTATATTACAACAGCGAAACCGCGTCTCCCATCGCCGCTTTCTTCAGTATACCGCGCCCGCCCGTGCTTTTCAATATCAAATATCTGCCAAGGGCGTTACACGGGGCGTTGAAGAGTACGAACGGTTCCGTGCCGGCGTTCAGGAAAGCTGAACGGGCGACGCCCGGTCGGAGGAAGACGCCGG
>JAITAX010000220.1 GCA_031283865.1 Eubacteriales Family XIII. Incertae Sedis bacterium | reverse complement strand
CTGACGGCGAACAGGGTGAGCATATCGAAGGAGGAGATCCCGGCCGCCCCCGTGTTCGTGGACGGTCTCGGCGTCGGCGACGTCGGCAACATCGTGCTGCGCGACCGACGGCTGCTTTCGGAATCCGGCCTGATCATCGTCGTGGCTTCCGTCGAAAAGAGTACGGGTGAGATCATCGCGGGTCCCGACATCATATCGCGCGGCTTTGTCTACGTGCGCGAAAACGAGGACCTGATCGAGTCCGCGCGTGTCGCCGTGGTGCAGCGGCTTGAAAAATGCGCCAAGGGCAACGTGCGCGACCGCTCGGCCATGAAGACCGCCATCCGCGAGGAACTGCGCAACTTCATCTACCAGAAGACGCGCCGCAACCCCGTGATCCTGCCCGTGTTCATGGAAGTATGAGTAAAAGGAGGGTCAAATGACGGTTCACGATCAAGCGCATCTGCTTGCGCGGTCCATCAAGGATTCCGACGAGTACAAGCAATACATGTTCGCGAAAGACAAGGCGGCCCAAAACCCCGAATTGGCGGCCATGATCAACGATTTTCGGACGAAGCAGTTCGATCTGCAGCGGAAACAGATGGCGGGGGAGGTCTTGGCGGAGGACGTGATGACGCAGGCGCAGGCCCTCTACCAAATCCTGCTGCGCGATCCCGTTGCCGCAGAATACGTGCAGGCGGAACTGCGTTTTACGCTGATGGTAAACGACGTCTATTCGATCCTCGGAGAGGTCATAACAGATAACGGAGGTATACAGCATGATTTCGGCAAGTGAATTTAGAAAGGGCATCACCTTTGAGATCGACGGCGAACCGCACGTGATCCTCGATTTTCAGCACGTGAAGCCCGGAAAGGGCGCGGCCTTTGTCAGGACGAAGTACAAGAACATCCTGACGGGGGCCACGCGCGAGGAGGCTTTCAACCCGAACGACAAGTTCAACAACGCGCACATAGAGACAAAGGCCATGCAGTATCTGTACAACGACGGCGAACTCTATTACTTCATGGATCAGGAGAGCTTCGAGCAGGTGCCGCTGATGCCGGATCAGGTGGAGGACGCGATCCCCTATCTGCGCGAGAATGACCTTGCGACGATCAAGTTCTTCAAGGACAAAGCCTTTCTCGTCGAGCCGCCGAACTTCGTGAACCTGAAAGTGACAGACACGGAGCCGGGCGTGAAAGGCGACACGGCGACGAACGTCACGAAAGCCGCCACCGTCGAAACGGGTGCCATAGTGCAGGTTCCCATCTTCATCGAGGCCGGCGAAATCATACAGATAGACACGCGCAGCGGGGAATATCTGAGCCGCGCCAAGTAAGCAAAGGAATCGCATATGAGATCGGACAAACACACAAAGCGCCGTGTGCGCGGCATATCCGTATCCGGCGTGCAGGTGTTCAGCCGCCGCCTCCCCTTGACAATTGCAATCGTTTTGGCAATCCTCCTTGCCGCCGCCGCAGGTCTTTGGTTTCTCGCAGAAGTGAATATGCGGCCCGTGAACGCCGCGGATACGGCGAGCATACGCGTGACGATTCCGCAGGGCGCGGGGACGCTCGCCATCGCGGACATTCTGAAAGACGCGGACCTGATCCGGAACAAAATGCTGTTTCGCATCAAATCGAGGACGGACCGGCTCGACGGGCGCTACAAGGCCGGCGTCTACATTCTCACGCGCGACATGTCCATGCGGCGCATCATGGAGGAACTGGAGTCGGGTACGGAGGCCGAAACCAACCGCTTCACGATTCCCGAGGGCCTGACCGTAAAAGAGACGGCGGAAAAACTCGACGCGGACGGGCTCGTCGCCACGGCGGACTTCCTCGCCGAGGCCGAAACGGGCGACTTCGGCGCCTATCGCTTTCTCGACGGCGCGGACGGGCTCGAGGGCTATCTCTATCCCGAGACCTACGACGTCTACGCGGACGCGACGGCCCGTGATCTGATCGACCGTATGCTCGCGCATTTCGATAAGCTGTTTACGGAAGAATGTTACGGCAAAGCGGAGGCCCTCGGCTTCTCCGTGAACGAGATCGTAACCATAGCCTCGCTGATCGAACGCGAAACCCGCGTACCCGAGGAACGGGCAATCGTGGCAAGCGTAATCCGAAACCGCCTGAAACAGGGTATGCCGCTGCAGATCGACGCGACGGTTCAGTATGCCCTCGGCGAGCAGAAAGAGCGCCTCAGCTACGCCGATTTGGAGATCGATTCGCCGTACAACACCTACAAGACCGGAGGCCTGCCGCCGGGACCCATCTGCTCGCCGCGCATCGAGTGCATTGAAGCGGCGCTGAACCCCGCGGACACGGACTACCTCTACTACGTGCTGCGCCCCGAGCTGGACGGCCGGCACAATTTCACGAAGAGCTACGACGAGTTCCTGAAATTCAAGGACGCGTATATGAAAGCGATCTGATTTTTTTCATGGACACGGCGCGGCAAATGCGTTATAATGCAATATAATATATTTACAGAGCGGAACGCTATGGAGGAACAGCCCGAATGGATCCGGACCCGGCAGACTTACACTATATACCGCAGCTGCTGTTGCTGCTCGTTTTGATCCTGATCAACGCGTATTTCGCGGCGGCGGAGATGGCCATCGTTTCCGTGAGCAAGGCGAGGATCAAATCCCTTGCCGCAGACGGTGATCGCCGTGCTCTGATCCTGCAGGGTCTTCTGGAACAGCCGAACAAGTTTCTTTCGACGATTCAGGTCGCGATCACGCTGGCGGGATTTCTGACGAGCGCAACCGCCGCGACCGCCATGGCCGACGACATCGGCGGGGTTCTGCACGCGTGGGGCCTGCCCTACGGCTACCAGACGGCGGTGGTGCTGATTACCCTCGTGCTGTCGTACTTCAACCTCGTGTTCGGGGAGCTGTATCCCAAGCGCATGGCGCTTCAGTCCGCAGAACGCTTCGCGCTGTTCGCGGCGCGGCCCGTCCTCTTGGTGTCGAAGATCGCCGCGCCTTTCGTATGGCTGCTTTCCAAGTCCGTGAACCTGCTGCTGCGCATTTCGGGCAGGGAAAGCGCGAGCCTCGAGGAACAGTATTCCGAGGAGGAGATCAAATCGCTGCTCGAGGTCGGCCAAGAAACGGGCCTGATCGGCGAGGCCGGCAAGGAGATGATCACGAGCGTCTTCGAGTTCGATGACAAGCTCGCCTACGAGATCATGACGCCGCGGACCGACGTGTATATGAT
>JAITAX010000166.1 GCA_031283865.1 Eubacteriales Family XIII. Incertae Sedis bacterium | reverse complement strand
CGCGCATTGTCGACGCCGCCGAAGTAGGCGATCTTGCCGCGATACGCCTCCATCGACAGGATTGCCACCGCGCCCGCCTGCGCCAGCGCCTCCACGATCAGCACGCCCGGCATGACTTTCTCCTGCGGGAAATGCCCGCGGAAATAGTATTCATCTTCGCGCACGCGCTTGACGGCGAGCACGCGCCGGCCGACCTCCAGTTCCAGCACCTCGTCGATCAGCAGGAAAGGATCCCTGTGCGGAATGATCTCCATGATGCGGTCCCGATTCAATAAAACTTCGCTCATTTCATCCCTTTTTATGTTCATACTTACAGCAAGCGGCGCAGCGCGCCGCAATGCGTCAAATGCGTTATTCGCAGCGCTTGAACAACACCGCGGCGTTATGCCCGCCGAAGCCGAGCGAATTGGACATCACGCAGCGAAGTTCCGCCTTGCGCGCGCCCCCCGGTACATAGTCCAAATCCAATTCCTCGTCCGGCACGCGCAGGTTGATCGTGGGCGGTATAATGCCCTCCTCCATCGCTTTCAGGCAGATCACGGCCTCCAGCGCGCCCGCCGCGCCGAGCATATGCCCCGTCATGCTCTTGGTCGAACTGATGGGTACGCGATAGGCCGCGTCGCCGAACACCGCCTTGACAGCCTGCGTTTCAAAGAGGTCGTTGTAGGGTGTACCCGTCCCGTGCGCGTTGATGTAGGAAACATCCGCGGGATCGATACCCGCAGAGTCGAGCGCCATGCGCATGGCTTTCGCGGCGCCTGTGCCGCCCGGCGCGGGTTGCGTGATGTGAAAGGCGTCGCAGGTGCTTCCGTAGCCCACCACCTCGCCGTAAATCTTCGCGCCGCGCGCCTGCGCGTGCGAAAGCTCCTCCAGCACGAGCATGGCCGCGCCCTCGCCCATCACAAAGCCGTCGCGCTCCTTGTCAAAGGGCGTCGAACACCGGTCGGGATCCTTGCGCGCGGACATGGCCGTCATGTTCGTGAAGCCCGCGAAGCAGGTCGCGGCAAAGGGAGCCTCGCCCGCGCCCGCGATGATCGCGTCGATGTAGCCGTGACGGATGCTGCGCCAAGCCTCCCCGACGGCGTGCGTCCCGCAGGCGCAGGCCGTCACCATGTCGATCGCGGAGCCTTGCGCCCTGTGCGCGATGGCGATGTTGCCGGCCAGAATATTGCCGATGATCATGGGGACGAGCAGCGGGGACACCCTGTTCGCCCCGCGCTCCGTAAACTTTTTAAATTCGCTTTCCAATGTGGAAATGCCGCCTATGCCGCTGCCCGCGTAAACGCCGAGGCGATCCGGGTCTATGTTTTCCCCGCTGACTAAGCCGCTCATCTTCATGGCCTCTTCGGACGCCGTCACGCCGTACTGGCTGAACAGATCCATGCGGCGGGCCTCCCGCTTGTCGCGATATTCAAAATTCTTGACCTCGGCGCCCAGCGTGACGTTCAATCCCTCCACGTCGATCTTCGTAATCGGACCGATGCCGTTCCGGCCGGCCTTGATTCCCTCCCAGGTGTCCGCGAGGTTGTTGCCGATGGGACTGACCGCGCCCATGCCTGTTATGACTACTCTTCTTTCCATTATTCTGTTTTCACCTCTCAATGGTTAAATAATAATGCCGCCGTCCACGCCGAGCACCTGCCCCGTAATGTATGAAGCATCGTCGGACGCGAGAAAGGCCACGGCCTTGGCCACGTCTTCCGGCGCACCCACGCGCCTCAGACTGATCGCCTCCGCCATCGCGGTCTTCTGCGCCTCCGAAAGCCCCTCCGTCATCTCCGTGGCGATGTAGCCCGGCGCCACGGCGTTGACAGTAATGCCGCGCGATCCGAGTTCCTTGGCCGCCGACAGCGTCATGCCGATCAATCCGGCTTTCGCCGCGGCGTAATTCACCTGTCCGGGGTTGCCCCGCAGGCCCACGACGGAAGAGATATTGACGATGCGCCCCGCGCGCTGCTTCGTCATGAGCGGCGCGAGCGCCCGCATCATGTAGAAAGCGCCGGAGAGGTCCGTGCGGACGATCTCGTCAAAATCCGCGGCGCTCATGCGCAAGAGCAGCTTGTCCCGCGCGACGCCCGCGTTGTTCACGAGGATGTCCGCGCGTCCAAAGCGTTCTTTCACGAGCGCGAGCACCGCCTCGCTGTGCGCCGGGTCCGCCGCGTCGCCCCGCAGAAATTCCGCGCGGATATCGCAGGCGGACAAGAGGGCGCGGCATTCCTCCGCCGCCTCTTCGTTGCCGCGATACGTGAGCAGCAGGTCGGCGCCCCGCGCCGCGAGTTCCAAGGCGATGGCCCGGCCGATCCCGCGCGTGCCGCCCGTGACGACGGCCGCCTTTCCTTTCAGCGCGCGCATCCGAGCAGCTCCTTTATCGACGACAGGGCGGCCTCAAGCCCCTCGGCGTCCGCGACATTCAGCGCGCGCGCCTCGGGCCTGATCTTCTTCACAAGCCCCGTCAAGGTCTGCCCGGGACCCAGCTCAATGAAGAGTTCGATGCCGTCCGCCGCCATATTTTCAATGCTTTCCTGCCAATACACGGGACTTTTCAATTGCAGGGCCAGACGCTCGCGTATCCACGCCGCGTCCGAAAGCGCGGCGGGTTTGCCCTCTGTCAGATCGCGGCCCGTCGTATTCGCGTAGACGCGGACGCGCGGCGCCGAAAAATCCATGTCGCGCACGGCTTCCGCCAGCCTTTCGGCGGCCGGCGCCATCATCGGGCTGTGAAAGGCCGTACTCACGTTCAGCGGAACCGCTTTCAATCCATCCGTTTCCTTGACCCTCTTCCGGAGCCTGCCGATTGCGGCGAGGTCGCCGGCCGCGACCGTCTGCGCGGGCGCGTTGAAGTTGACGGCCTCCAGTACGTCGCCCTCGCGAACGGCGTCCACCGCGTCGAGTATGGCCCGCCGGCCGCCGAACACGGCCAGCATCGCGCCCCTCTGCGCGCCCGAGGCGTCGCGGCCGGCCTCCGCCATGTACGCGCCGCGCTTCTCCACCAAGGCGAGCGCGGTTTCAAAGTCCGCGATGCAGCCGGCCGCCGTCAGCGCCGCGTATTCGCCGAGGCTGAAACCCGCAAGGCCCGCAATCGAGAGGTCCCCGCCGGCCGCCTCCGCGAGGCCCTCCCGCGCAAGGCCCTCAAGCAGGGCCGCGTGCGCCGCGACGCCCACCGTGAAGACCGTGGGCTGCGTTATATGCGTCTGCCGCAGTTCCTCATCCGTTCCCTCGAAGCACCGGCGCTTGATCTCGTCGCCGGCGCGATCAAATATGCCGCGCGCGGCGGGCCAGGCGTCTTACAGACTCTTTCCCATGCCCGCATACTGGGCGCCTTGCCCCGCAAATAAATACCCTGCTTTAATATAACACAGTGACCTCCCGGAAAATTT
>JAITAX010000080.1 GCA_031283865.1 Eubacteriales Family XIII. Incertae Sedis bacterium | reverse complement strand
GGGCCGCAGGATACGCTAATCGTCAACGCGACGGGCGACGACGCGCCGAGCGAGGCTTACGCTGCGGGTCCGTACAGGCTTCTCAAGGTGGGCGGCACGGGCAGGAGCGATTTCATCCTGTCGGACGTAAGGAGCGACAACGAAAAGGGCATTTCTTTCTTTCTGGAACACGGCGAGGATATGCAGCGCTTCTTCTTGCCCGTCCTCGGCATACACAACGCGACGAACGCGGCCCTCGCGGTCGCGGCGGCCTCCTGTGTCGGCGTTTCGATGGAGGAAGCCGCGAAACGGCTGAGCAAATTCACCGTATCCAACAAACTGACGGGCAAAAACGGCATGAAAGTGATCGACGATACCTACAACGCCAACCCCGATTCGATGCGCGCCGCCTTGGACATGCTCGAAACGGTGCGCGGCATCCGCAAGATCGCGATACTCGGCGACATGAACGAGCTGGGCAAGCGCTCCGCAGAATACCACAGGAAAGTCGGGGCCTATGCCGCGGAAAAGGGCGTCGATCTGCTGATAACCGTCGGCGAAAAGGCCGCGGATATCGCGGCGGGCGCGCGGGAGGCAAAACCAGCGCCCAAAATCTTACAGTTTGAGAACAAGGAACGGGCCTCGCAGGAACTGAAAGGGATATTGACGCCCGGCGACGTAATCCTCGTGAAAGGCTCACGCGGCATGGGCATGGAGGCGCTTGTGAAAAGGATACTGGAATGATGCCTGCAATCAGCGTGAACATCATCCGCATCCTGCTGACTATGGTTGCGGCCTACCTTGCGACGGCGCTGCTCACATGGGTGATGATCCCCTTTCTCAGGCGCCTCAAGGCCGGGCAGAGCATACGCGAGGACGGGCCCGAGTCGCATCTGAGCAAGAGGGGTACGCCGACGATGGGGGGCGTGGCGATTGTGATCGGGACCGTCGTAGGCTTTTTCTCCTTGAATGCCGTCAGCGTCGACATCCTTGTCATGTTTTTGACCTTTGCGGCCTATGCCGCGCTCGGCTTCTTCGACGATTACGTCAAGGTTCGGATGAAGCGGAACCTCGGGCTGACGGCGCCGCAGAAATTCGCCTTGCAGGTGCTGATCGCGGCGGGCATCGCGATCTATCAGTTCCGCAGCCCCGGGAACACGACGCAGGTATTCGTGCCGTTTTTAAACGAGAATCTGGACTTTGGCGCTTTCTATATTCCTTTTGTGATCTTCGTCATCGTCGCCATGGTTAACAGCGTGAACCTGACGGACGGACTTGACGGCTTGGCTGCGGGCGTCACCGCCATGGTCGCGCTCTGCATGACTTTCGCGGGCGGCCTGTTTTCGGACAGCGCCTTTTTCAGCGCCTCGCTCTGCGGGGCCTGCCTCGGTTTCCTGCTGTTCAACAGGCATCCGGCGCAGATCTTCATGGGCGACACGGGATCCTTGGCCCTCGGCGGCGGCATCGCCGCCGTTTCCGTCATACTGCACCTCGAACTGATACTGCCGATTGTCGGTTTCCTGTACGTGCTGGAAACCCTGTCCGTGATTATTCAGGTGGGCAGCTACAAGCTCCGGGGGAAGCGCGTGTTTAAGATGGCGCCGCTGCACCACCACTTTGAACTTTGCGGCTGGTCCGAGCGCAGGGTGGTACTGTCCTTTTGGGGCGCGACGGCCCTGACCTCCCTGTGCGCGATTGCGGCCAGCTATGTATTTTAGATGAAAACCATGTGGGATTTAAAAGGAAAAAAGCTGCTGATCGTCGGCCTCGGCAAGTCGGGCCTCGCCGCCGCGCGCCGGGCGGATTCCCTCGGCGCGATGCTGTGGGGCTATGACGCAAAGGCAAGGGAAGACTTGGACGCGGCCGCTGCGGCGCTGTTCGCGGACGGTGCGCGTCTCTGTGCCGGGGGCGTGACGCCTGCGCCGGACGCGCGCTTCGACGCGCTGATCCTCAGCCCCGGCGTGCCGCCGGACCTGCCTTTCATCCTCGCCGCGCGGGAGCGGGGGGCGGAGCTGATCGGCGAGATCGAGATGGCCTACCGGCTCGGCCTCGGGCGCTGTATCGCCGTGACCGGCACGAACGGAAAGACGACGACGACGACGCTCATCGGCGAAATCTGCAAGGCCGCCGGCAGAAAGACGGAGGTGGTCGGCAACATCGGCTTCCCCGCGACGGCCTGCGCGCATACGTCAGTTGACGATAACGCCATTACGGTTATGGAGATGTCGAGCTTTCAGCTCGAGACGATACGCGACTTCCGCCCTGCGGTTTCGGTGCTTCTGAACCTCACGCCGGATCATCTGGACCGGCACAAAACCATGGAAAATTACGCCGACGCCAAGGCGCGCATCTTCATGAACCAGACGGAGAGCGATTGCTTTGTCGTGAACCGCGACGATGCGGCGGCCTTTGCGCTGGCGGAGCGCTGCGCGGCCAAGGTCGTTCCGTTCAGCCGGCGGCGAAAGCTCGATCTCGGCGCCTGCGTCGAGGACGGGCATATCTGCGTGCGCGACGCCTCGGGGGAGTTATTCGTCCTCTGCGGGACGGACGAGCTTAGGATTCCGGGCGCGCACAATTTGGAGAACGCGCTGGCGGCGGCCGCCGCGACGCTGTTTGCGGGCATTCCCGCCGCCGCCGTCATCCGCGCCCTGCGTGACTTTGCGGGCGTGGAACACCGGCTGGAGCTTGTGGACGTGATCGGCGGCGTCCGCTTCGTCAACGATTCAAAGGGTACAAATCCCGACTCGTCGATCAAGGCCGTGGAGTCTGCGGCGCCCGGCATACTGCTCATCGCGGGCGGCTACGACAAGCACGCGGATTTCGACGCTTTCATCGCCTCTTTCGGCGGCAAGGTGAAGCGCCTGCTGCTCATGGGCGCCACGGCCGGGAAACTCGCGGCCGCCGCGCGCGCGCGCGGCTTTCACGACATCGTCTTCTGCGCGGATATGGCGGTCTGCGTGGAAGAGGGCTTTCGCGCGGCGCGGCCCGGCGACACGGTTCTGCTTTCCCCCGCCTGCGCCAGTTGGGACATGTACACCTGTTTCGAGGAGCGCGGCGAGCACTTCAAGCGTTGTGTGAGAGGTATCAGAGGACATGCCTGAAAAAAGCAAACCGACAAACCCCGGGGATTTCATCTTCGCCGTACTCGTGCTCGCGCTGGTGGTGTTCGGCATCGTCATGGTCTTCAGTGCCGGCAGCTACGTGTCCATGATCGATTACGGCGACCCCTATTATTATCTGAAACGCGTCTGTCAATGGGGCGGCCTTGGCCTCTGCGCGCTGCTCGGCGCGCTGTTCGTGCCGTATCGCGTCTATTTTCACTGGGCGCCCTTTATTATGATCGTCGGTGTGGGTCTGCTCTGCCTGCTCTTCACGCCCTTGGCCGTGGTGCGGAACGACGCGGCGCGCTGGCTCGGCGTAGGCTCATTCACTTTCATGCCGGGGGAGTTCGCGAAAGTGGCGATCATCCTGTTCGTCGCGTGGTATCTCAGCGCGAAGCCGGGCCGCATACACAGCTTTCTGCGGGGACCCTGCATTCCGCTGCTCGTCGGCGCGCTCTGCTTTTTCCTAATCATGAAACAACCGAACCTTTCGACCGCAGTCATCATCCTCGGCCTCGTCGTCGCGATGATCTTCGTCGCGGGCCTCTCGTGGAAGCACCTTGCCGTTCTGGTTGCGGGGGGCGCAGTCTTGGTGCGCCTCTACCTGCTGCGCATGGACCCCGACGGCTATCAGATGAAGCGCATCACCGCGTTTCTGGATCCGTTTGCGGATGTGCAGGATACGGGCTGGCAGTCCGTGCAGTCCCTGCTGGCTTTCGGCGCGGGCGGCGTGTTCGGCAGCGGGCTCGGCAAGAGCATACAGAAAGCCATGTACCTGCCCGAGGGACACAACGACTTCATCTTGGCCGTGATCGGCGAGGAATTGGGCCTTGTCGGCTGCATCGTCCTGCTGGCAATCTATCTGCTGCTGATCTTTCGCGGGGCGCGCATCGCGATTCACGCGCCGGACCGTTTCTCCATGCTGGTCGCGGCGGGCGTCACGCTGCTGTTCGCGATGCAGGTGATCGTAAACGTCGCCGTCGTGACCGGGGTCGCGCCGAATACGGGCGTGGCGCTGCCTTTCGTCAGCTACGGCGGCAACGCGCTGCTGTTCTACATGTTTCTCGCGGGCATCGTGCTGAACATATCGCGCTATACAAAGGAGGTGAGGCCCGCATGAAAGTCGTCATGACGGGCGGCGGCACGGGCGGACACATCTATCCGGCCGTCGCCATCGCGGACAAGATCAGGCGGCGGCAGCCGGACAGCGAAATCCTGTTCATAGGCGCGCTGCGCGGCATGGAAAAGGACATCGTGCCGGCGCGCGGCTACGCGCTGCGCCTCATCGACGTGCGGGGCTTCGACCGCAGACGGCTTTACAGGAATGCGGGCGCGGCTCTCGCCCTGCTGCGCGCCTGCGGCGAGGCGCGGCGGATCCTGCAAAGCTTTGCGCCGGATATCGTGATCGGCACGGGGGGCTACGTCTCGGGTCCCGTGCTCCGCGAGGCGGGCAGGGCCGGCATACCCGCCTGCATCCACGAGCAGAACGCCTTTCCGGGTTTAGCCAACAGACTGGCCGAGCGCTACGCCGAAAAGGTGTTCGTCGCTTTTGAGGAGAGCGGCGCGTACTTCAAGGACAAGGGGAAGCTGGTGCTGACGGGAAATCCCGTGCGGCGCGAATTTGCGCTTTGCGGCCTTGTCGATTACAGGAAGAAGTTTGGGTTGGATGCGCGCGCGTTCGCCCTCCTCGTCTTTGGCGGCAGTCTCGGCGCGCGCGCCGTGAACGAGGCCCTGTTCGCGATCCTGAAGGAGCTTTACGCCGAAGATGACCTGCACCTGTTCTTCATATCGGGCAACCGATATTACGAAGAGGCAAGTGCGACTTTCGCGGCGGCGGGCATCCCGCAGGACGGGCGCTTTCGCGTCATGGCGTACACGGACGAGATGCACGCCTACATGTGCGCGGCCGACCTCGTAATCAGCCGCGCCGGA
>JAITAX010000218.1 GCA_031283865.1 Eubacteriales Family XIII. Incertae Sedis bacterium | reverse complement strand
CAGGAGGCGCTTGGCGAGTTCTGGGGCTTTCAAGCCGGCTGGTGGCGGACCTGTTCCATCTACGTGGACAACGCGCTCTACGTAATCCTCGCGGGCGGCTACGCCGCGAGCCAATGGGAACTCGGACCCGTCGGCCAATACGCGATCAAGGTCGTGATGATCTTCGTGTTCATGTACATCAACCTCCGCGGCGTGCGTGACGTCGGTCTCGTCACCAACATTCTCTCGATTTTCGTAATTCTGGCCTTTGCCATGATCGCCGTCATAGGCTTTCTCAATTGGAACCAAAATCCGTTCGTGCCCTTTACAGCCGACGTGATCGAAGCGCCGGCGGACTGGATCTTTTATATAGGCGCCGGCATATCGGTCGGCATGTGGATGTATTCGGGCTATGAATCCATGTCCACAATCGCGGGAGAACTCGAAGACCCGCAGGTCATTCCACGGGCCACGCTGATTACGGTGCCGCTGATTATGGCTACCTACATCCTGCCGACCATGGCGGGCCTTGCTTCCATGGGCAGGTGGGAGGAATGGGGCGAAGACGCCGGCTCTGTCGGTTACGCCGACGTCGCGACCACCTATCTCGGCAGCGGCGCGGGACTGTTCTTCATCGTCGTGGCTATCGTGGCGCAGTGCTCCATCTACAACACCTATATCGCCTCGGGATCGAGGGGCTTTTTCGCCCTCGCCGACGACCGTTTGGCACCGCCTTTCCTCGTGAAAGTCGATAAAAAATACGGCGTGCCTTACGTCGCGGTCATTTCGATTGCGGTTGTGAACCTGATCCTCTGTCTGTTCGACTTTGGAACGATTGTCGTGATCGACGTGTTTCTCTTGGTGGCCTCTTACATCATGGTGTACATCTCCGCCGTCATCCTGCGCAAGCGGATACCCGCCTCGGAATACAAGTTCCGCATACCGGGCGGAAAGGGCTTGCTGTACGTCGTCTGCATCGTGCCGATCATCGTGGCTTTCGTCTCGTTCATGATTAACGGCGCGGATTATTTCATCGGCGGTATGCTCGGCATTATCTCGGGTCCGATCCTCTACTGCATATGGAAGAAGATGTACGGCGGCCTTTCGAAGAAGGATCCCGTCGCGCATCCGCACAACCCGCGCACGGGTCTGGCGCGGAACGATTTGCGGCGGATATCGGTCATGTTTTTGATTCTCGGCGTGATCGGCATCGCCGGGCATTTCTTCCTGCCGTGGTACGAGGGCGATTGGGGACCCGGTTACGCGGTCCTGCCCGAGGAAATCGGCGAAGAGGAGGAAGCCGCGCTCGCGGAGTATCCGGAATTGTCGGCTTCGCTCACGGAGCAGAACGGTCTGACCGACGGCAGCGTCTGGATTCCCGGCTATTATGAAACGGAGTACGAGACGGGTTTGTTCGCGAACTGGGATCTGATGCTGTCCGTCATTTGGGCGGCCACGTTCATCTGTCTGGTTATTTCTGTGATTCTCGCGTTTGTTGCGCGGATTGCGGAACGGGAGTAATTTAAGATTCGCTCGGCGAACCTGCGCCGGCGCTCGCGGCTTCGCGGTCCGGCATACGGATGTCTTGCGAGCTGCGGACGCCGGCGCAAGTTTTCCTGTTTTTTGCACGGCGGCGTGCCCTTTGCGGCCCGCCGAAGCACGGGTTTTGGTTTTATTTTTTTATTTTTTTATTTTTATTTTTTATACTTAAACAAAAGAAAGGGAAATGGGTATGGACGAAAGAACTGTAGAAACGAGCGAACGAACGCTGACGCGCGGCATACTGCCGTGGCATGTTTCGCTCATTGCGCTCGGAGGGATCATAGGATCCTGTTATTTTTTAGAACTCGGTGACACCTACGCATCGCTCGGACCCGGCGCCGTGCTGCTCACTTACGCCGTCGCGGGTCTTACGATTTTCGGTGTAATGCAGTCCTTCGCGGAATTATTGGTTAATATCCCAAGGCGCGGCTCCTTTGTTTCTTACACGAGGGAATTTATGGGCGATACGGCTTCGGCCGGCATCGGCTGGGCTTTCTGGGCCAACTGGGTATGCTATATCCCCTCAGAGGCCCTTGCAACCGCCATCTTCGTCAATTCGCTGCTGAACGAGATCTTCGGCCTGGAGATGGGAACGGGCGCCACTTTCCTGTGGGGTGTCCTGGCGCTGGCGCTCTTGACTTTCATCAACATCTATCATGTCAAATGGTTCGGCCACGTCGAATCCATCATGGCTATCATCAAGATCATCGCCATCGTTCTGTTCGTGATCTGCGGCATCTGCATCTGGCTCGGCCTTGTCGCGAGCGATGTGCGCGAATGGGGCGGCGACGCGGGTTTCATCGGCACGAGCATCATGTTGGCGGGAGAGGGGAGCGTGCTCTCGAAGCTCTTCCCCGAGGGCGGCATGGTTATGATTACGCTGATGATCTGGACGCTCGTGAACTTTCAAGGCTCTGAGATCGTCGGGCTTTCCGCCGCGGAAACGCAAAATCCCGAAAAAAACGTCCCGCTGGCTTGCAAGCGCGTCGCCTATCGCATCATCCTGATCTACCTCATACCGATCTTCGTGCTCACGCTCATCATGCCGTACTTTGAGGGCAATATCGAAAAATCCGTGTTCGCGGACGCGCTCTACCATTACGGCTTCACCTGGGGTTCCCAGTTGTTCACCGTCGTGACGATGATCGCCGCGTTCAGCTGCGCGAACTCGGGCTTTTACGGCACGGTCCGCTCGCTCTACGGACTTTCCGTTGAGGGTCTCGCGCCCAAGTTCCTGTCCAATCTGAACCGCTTCAATACGCCGCAGAACGCGACGCTGTTCACGCTCGTTCCGATCTGGCTCGTGTTCATCCTCGGCTTCGGCATCGACGAGCTGGGTTGGTGGGGCGGCGACATGCCCCTCTATACGGCGCTTGTCGGCATCGCCGGCTTCACGGGAACGCTGTGCTGGGTGGGCATACTGTATTCGCAGATCCTGTTCCGCAAGCGGCTCAAGGAGCGGGGTTACAATCCGCAGGAGGTGCTGAGCGTGAAAGCCATTTGGTATCCGTGGCTCGAATACTTTGCGATTGTCCTGCAGGTCGCCGCAATGATTATGCTGATCTTCGAGGAGGGCGGTCTCGATATCTTCATCCTGTCGATGATCATCATTATCGTACCCATCGTGATCTTCGTGATCCAGAAGCGGCGCGGCAAGATTCGCACGACCATCGTAATCGGCGCGGACGAGGTCACCTTTAATCAGAAGTTCCCTAAGAAGAATTAAGCTTCCGGCGCGCGGCGAGAACCGCCGTTCGCAGCGAAAGGGCCGTCTTAAACCGAGGCGGCCCTTTCGTTTTCATGACAGCTTTTGGCGCTGCGCTGCGCGCGGCAAAAGGGGGTTGCGTTCGATATGAAGAAGATATTAGTCAGCGAATGCCTATACGGCGGGCGCGCCGTCCGGTACGACGGCGCGGACATCCGCGAGACCGACCCGCGCTTCCTGCGATGGAAAGCGGAGGGCAGACTGCTTCCCGTCTGTCCGGAGGTGTTCGGCGGCCTGACGACGCCGCGGCCCGCGGCGCAGCGCGTCGGCGACCGCGTGCGGACGGAATCCGGAAAGGATGTCACGCGCGAATACGCGGCGGGCGCGGCGGAAGCGCTCCGGCTCGCGCGGGAACACGCCGTCGCCTTTGCGATCCTGAAGCAGGGCAGTCCCTCCTGCGGCAGCAAATACATCCACGACGGCACATTCAGCGGCCTGAAGAAAAAAGGACAGGGTTTGACCGCGGAATACCTGCGAAACGCGGGTTTCACCGTGCTCGGAGAGGAGGATTTGGACGAGGCCGCGCGCCTGCTCGCAGACGGGGACGGCGATTAGATCAGGCTTCGAGCAGGGCCTTTGCCGCGGCTGTGATCGTTTCAACGTCCGCCAAGGCACCCCTGCCGAGATCGCCGCAGGCCAGCAGGGCCTCCCGCGGTTCGACGAAGCGACAGCCCGCCGCTTTCAGCCTTTCGATGTTTCCCTGCGTTATGGGATTTTCGTACATCGCCGTGTTCATCGCGGGGCAGATCAGAACGGGAACGCCGCGCAGGGCGGCAAACACCGTCGTGAGCATGTCGTCCGCAATCCCGGCGGCGAGCTTTCCGATGATGTTCGCCGTAGCCGGCGCGATCAGGCACAGATCGGCCTGCCGGGCCAGCGAGATATGCCGCACGTCCTCATACGCAACAGGCTCGAACAGCTCCGTATAGACCTTGCCTTTCGTCAGCGTTTGCAGCGTGAGCGGCGTGATGAACGCCGTCGCGGCTTTCGTCATGATCGCGCGCACCGTATAACCCGATTTTGTTAAATCATTCGCAATGTCCGCCGCCTTGTACGCCGCAATGCTGCCCGTCACACCGAGCAGTACGGTTTTGCCGTTCATGCTTCCCTCCCGTGAAAGAGCGCCTCGGCTATGCCGTGCGCAATCGCTTCCTTGTCGCCGTATGTCGTATAGCGCCCGTCACGTCCGAGCAAATGCCCGACGTGCGCGGCGCCGCTTATCTGCCGCAGATCGTTCGCCAGCACGAAATCGCAGTCGTTTCGCAGCAGCAGGGCCTGCGCCGTTTCGATCAACTGCGCCTCCGTCACGCCGTCGAGCAGCTTAAAACCGATGAGGACGGAGCGCGGCGCCAAGCCGCGCAGCATCGAGATGACCTTGGGCGTCCGCTGCAGGAGGATCACGAGGTCGTCCACATCGGACGGAATCTTACCGTCGCGCGGAAAGCCCTCCGCGCGCAGGAAAGCGTCGCGCAGCGCGGCGCGCGAAGCGTCCGCCGCAAGTCCCGCGTTCTCTGCGGCGCCGAGCAGGGACAGCGCGCTTTCCGCAAGCGCGCCGCAGGTGGACACCGTTCGCACGCTGTAGTCGCTGACCGCCATCGCGTGTATGATCGCGTCAATCCTGTGCCTTTGGCACAGCGCCGTCACGGTTTCTGCCAGATCCGCCGCGCCGCCCACGGGAAAGACCTCCGCTTTTTCGCAGCGCGGACGCAGCGCCCTTTCCCCGCAGACGTACAGAATGCGTTCCGTTTCGTCCCGAGCCGCAAGGGTTTCGGCGACGATGCGCGAAAGCCGCCCTGTGGACAGGTTCGTAATGCTTCTGACGTGATCGATTTTTTCGCCGGTTCCGCCGGCGGTAACCAAAATATTCATAGTTTACCCCCGCTGCCTGCCGTAACTGTCGCGCGAAAACGGCCTTACCGCTGAAATTCGCGCCTCACCGCAGGTATTCGTCCTTAAACTTCTTCTTAATCAGCCGTTCGAGGCGGGAAATCGTCATCTGGGAAACGCCCATCTCGTCCGCGATTTCCTGCTGCGTGTTGTTGTTGATAAAGCGCAGGTGAAAGATCTCTTTCTCCTTTTCGCTCAGGCCGTCCAGCACCTTTTTGATGATCTCGGCGTTCTCAAAGCTCGCGTAGCCCTTGTCCTCTATGCCCGTGAAGCGTTCGAGCGAGGGGATCTCGCCCTGCTCGCCCGGCTCTTCGACGCTTTGGTTCAGCGAGTAGGCGCCGTAGGCCCGGCCGCTTTCAAGGGCCTCCAGCACGTCGTCCTCGCTGTGGCCGAGCGCTTCCGCCAGCTCCGGCACGGTCGGGTTTCTGAACAACTTTCCGTAGAGGTCCTCTTTGATCGCGGGGATCTGCGAGGAGATCTCCTTGAGGCGGCGCGGCACTTTCATGGCCCAGCCCTTGTCGCGAAAATAGCGCTTGATCTCGCCGATGATGGTAGGCGTTGCGAAGCTCGTGAACTCGAATCCCTTGGAAACATCGTAGCGCTCAACGGCAAAAATAAGGGCCATAGCCCCGACCTGATACAGATCGTCGTAGTCCATGCCCTTATTCAAATACTTCTTGATCAGGATATCGACCAAGTACAGGTATTTTTCGATGATTTCATTTCTTAGTTCAAGGTTTTTCGTTCGGCTGTATTGTTCAAATAGCTCCTTATTGCTGATCGCTTTCGCGTTGCCGGAGTCCATATTCTGTCCCTTTTTAAAGTCGTTCATTTGGATTCGCCGCCGCCCGGTCAGTTTTCGCCTACATATTTAATCATCTGTATCCGCATACCGCGTCCCGCGTCCGAAAGCACATCCACCTCGTCCATCAGCGCCTTGATGATGTTCAAGCCGATGCCGCCCTCGTGAAACGAGACGGGCCGCTGCTCCGCGCGCGCGCTTTCCTCGCAGCCGTCGGGCGAATTTTCGACGCGTATCACGATGCGGTCGCCAAACATTTCACAGGAAACCTCGTAG
Organism: Eubacteriales Family XIII. Incertae Sedis bacterium; assembly: GCA_031283865.1. GTDB lineage: Bacteria > Bacillota > Clostridia > Peptostreptococcales > Anaerovoracaceae > JAITLA01. The sequence goes on along the minus strand of JAITAX010000218.1, from coordinate 2,478 downwards.
GACGCGTCCCGCGTACAGACACCGTGGCATACGAGGTTTGAACAAGCCTCCGAAACAGCCATCATGATATCTTCAACCGCCTCGATGTCGAAGCCCGCGCCGCCCGCCAAGGATGAAATGGCAAGCCTTACCGTTCTGACGTACTCCGGCTTTCCGGGTATCATGAATTTCAGTATATCCGCCATTTTATCCCCTTTCGTTTCCTACTCCGTGTCGAGCGAGAGCTGCTCGCCCGGCGCCGCGGCGCCGTCGGATTTCGCGTCGCCGTTCGGCGCTTCGCCGCCGTCTTCCTCGTCGTCGTCCTCCTCGCGAATGACTTTCGCCATCGCGATAATGTTCGTGTCCTCCCCGACTTTCATGATCTTGACGCCCTGCGTGGCGCGGCCCAGCTTGGAGACCTCGCCGGCGTTGATGCGTATGATGATGCCGTCGGAGTTGATGAGCAGGATCTCGTCGTCCTCATTGACGACCATCGCGCCGATCAGCGCGCCCGTCTTCTTGAACTTGCCCTTGTCGTAGGTCAAAAGGCCCTTGCCGCCGCGCGTCTGAATCTTGTAGTCCTCTACGGACGTCCGCTTGCCGAAGCCGTTCTGCGTGACGACGAGCAGTTCCTCGTCCTGCTCCGCAAGCTCCATAGCCACAACCTCGTCGTCGCCCTCCAGCTTGATCGCGCGCACGCCGCCGGCCATGCGGCCCATGGCGCGCACGTCGTCCTCGTGGAAGCTGATGCACTTGCCGTTGCGCGTGACGATAATCACGCTGCCCGTGCCGCTCGTCTGCTTAATGCCGATCAGCTCATCGCCCTCTTTCAGGCTAATTGCGATCAGGCCGTTCTTCCGGTTCGTGTCGAACTGCGACAGCGGCGTCTTTTTGATCGATCCGAACTTCGTTACGGCGATCAGATATTTGTCGTCGCTAAATTCGCGAATGGGCATCATGGCCGTGATTCGCTCGCGCTGCATCAGCGAGAGGAAGTTGACGGCGGGCGTACCCTTGGCCGTGCGCTGCGCGTCCGGGATCTCGTAGGCTTTGATCTTGTGGACCTTGCCCGTATTTGTAAAGAACATGAGGAAGTCATGCGTGGAGGTCATGACGAGGTTCTTCACGAAGTCGTTTTCACGCGTCGTGAGACCCGTGACGCCCTTGCCGCCGCGCCTCTGCGTCTTGTAGATATCCGCCGAAACGCGCTTGATGTAGCCGAGGTGCGTCAGCGTGACGGCGACCTTGCCCTCCTCGATCATGTCCTCTTCTTCGATTTCCGCGGCGTCCACGGATACTTTCGTGCGCCGCGCGTCCCCGTATTTCTCTTTGATCTCAAGCAGCTCTTCGCGGATGACGCTCATCAGCTTGCCCTCGTCCTCCAAAAGACCTTTCAGGTAGGCAATCTGCTTCTGCAGCTCTGCGTATTCGCTGTCGATTTTCTCACGCTCAAGTCCCTGCAAACGGCGCAACTGCATTTCGAGTATGGACTGCGCCTGTATCTCGGAGAGACCGAAGCGCTCCATCAGCCGCTCCCGCGCGTTGTTGTAGCTTTCGCGGATGATGCGGATGACCTCGTCGATGTTGTCCAGCGCGATGCGCAGGCCCTCGAGGATGTGGGCGCGCGCCTCCGCTTTCTTCAGCTCGAATGCGCTGCGCCGCGTCACGACGTCTTTCTGGTGCTTCAGATATGCTTCGAGAATCTGCCGCAAGTTCAGCATCTTCGGTTCGCCGTTCACGAGGGCGATGAGGATCATGCTGTAGCTTTCCTGCAACTGCGTGTGCTTGAACAGGCGGTTTAGCAGGATCTGCGTGTTCGCGTCCCGCTTGAGCTCTATGACGATGCGCATACCGTGGCGGTTGGATTCGTCGCGTATGGCGCTGATACCCTCCAGCCGCTTCTCCTTGACGAGATCGGCAATCTTTTCGATCAGCGTCGCCTTGTTGACCTGATAGGGGATCTCCGTGACGATGATCTGCTGCTTGCCCTTGTTCGTTTCCTCTATCTCCGTCTTGGAGCGGACGATGACGCGACCGTGTCCCGTGCGGTAAGCCTCTTTTGCGCCATTTTTGCCGAGTATGACAGCGCCCGTCGGGAAATCCGGCGCCTTGACGATGCGGATCAAATCCTCCGTCGTGGCCTCGGGATCGTCGATCAGCTTCACCGTCGCGTCGATCACTTCACCGAGGTTGTGCGGCGGAATGGATGTTGCCATGCCGACGGCGATGCCGTTCGAGCCGTTGACGAGCAGGTTCGGAAAGCGCGCGGGCAGGACCGCGGGTTCCTTTTCGTCGCCGTCAAAGTTGGGCGTGAAGTCGACGGTTTCTTTGTCGATGTCGCGCAACAGTTGCAGGGCGAGCGGTTTCAGGCGCGCTTCCGTGTAGCGCATGGCCGCCGCGCTGTCGCCGTCCACGGAGCCGAAGTTGCCCTGTCCCTCCACGAGCGGGTAGCGAATCGAGAAAGGCTGCGCCATGCGCACCATCGCGTCGTAGACGGAA
>JAITAX010000014.1 GCA_031283865.1 Eubacteriales Family XIII. Incertae Sedis bacterium | reverse complement strand
CGTGGAAGCCCTTCATGTTCATGATGGCGTCGATGCCGACCGTGTGGGCGTCGGTGCCCGTCGTGGCGCCGACGATCACGACCGTCCGCTTGATGTTTTCGGCGATGTAATCCTGACAGCCCTCCCGGCTCATGACCTCGACATCCGCTTTCGCGACCTTTATGCTCGTAAAATCGACCGTATGCCGGCACTTTCCGTACATTACAAAAAATGTGAACCCCTGCCCCAGATCCTTTGAAAAGGCCGCTTTCGCCTCATCGAGGCCCATCTTCTTGCAAAGCTGCCGCGCGGCCTCGTCCGCCTCGGGGCCGTAGGGCACGGGCAGCGTGAAGGTCAGCTCCGTCATGCCGTCGTTCATCGTATCCCCGTAGGGCTTCACCCGCGTAAGATCGACCTTCCCCATTGCGATATCCCCCGCCATTTATTTCACCCCCCGCATCATCGGCTCTATGAAGGGATTGAAATAATCGCCGTGTTTCACGACGACGCCTTCGAGTCCCTTGCCGCCCTCTCTCGACCGTTTCACGCCGCCGAACTTGCCCTGCTCGATGGTCGCAAACAGCCCCTCCTCTTCGATCTGCCGCAGCAGCGCCTCGGCCTGCGACAGCACGAGCTGCGCCCGTTTTTGGATCACGCCGTCTTTCTTAAACTCGATCTCTTCCCCGATGTGCCGCGCGTTGTTGAAGATGTACGACGCGTTTTCAATCGACAGGAAGCGGTCCTGCAAGTGCGGCGTATGGATGGCCTCGGTCAGCATACCGAGAAGCTGCAGCGACTGCCCCGACCATACGGCGATCAGATTGAAGAGCGCGTCCTGTATATGCCCCTTGAAGATGTTGCCCGTCATGAATTTCGTGGGCGGCATGTACTTCAGCGATGCGTCCGGAAAGATCTCTTTCGCCATGATCGCCTGCGCCAGCTCGTACAGGAAGCCGTCCTCGAGGCCGGGATCCATCTCGAACGCGTGTCCAAGTCCCATCTGCGCTTCGGGAATGCCCGCCAGCACGGCAAATTGCTCGTTGATGAACTGCGAGGCCAGCACCGTGTGCGCCTCTTCGAAAGCGTCCGCCGTCGTCAGGTAGTTGTCCTCGCCCGAGTTGAAGATGACGCCGCTGTAACCGATGATCACTCTGGAGAAGAACTGGTCTACGAGCGTCCGCTGCATGTTGATGTCGCGGAACAGTATGCCGTAGAGCGCGTCGTTCAGCATCACGTCGAGACGTTCCAGCGCGCCCATCGCCGCGATTTCGGGCATACACATGCCCGAGGAATAGTTGCAGAGCCGTATATACCGGCCGACCTCCCGGCCGACCTCATCCAGCGCCTTGCGCATGATGCGGAAATTCTCCTGCGTGGCGTAGGTGCCGCCGAAGCCCTCTGTCGTCGGTCCGTAGGGTACGTAGTCGAGCAGGCTCTGCGCCGTCGTCCTTATGACCGCTATGATGTCCGCGCCCTGCCTGGCCGCCGCCTGCGCCTGCACGACGTCCTCATAGATGTTGCCCGTGGCGACGATGACGTAGAGGTAGGGCCGCTTGCCCTCGCCGAGCGTGCGCAGCATATCCTCCCGCGCTTCGCGCTGCGCCTTTATGCGCGACAGCGCCGTCCGCACGGCCGGACCCAGCGCCTTTTCGGCCTCGCGGGCGGAAACCGTCGGAAACTCCCGAAAGTCCAGCGCCCCCAGCGCCGTTTCTTCCGCGATCTGCTGCGGCGACTGCCCCGTCGCGAGCATGGTGTTGCCGAGCCAGTAAGCGCAGCCCCTGTCCAACAGGCCGGCGTCCTTGATTCGGTCCACGAATACGTTCGGCAGCGGTGATTCGAGGGCGTCCACGCCGTCGACGCCGAGGAGCCGCGCCACCGTGCGTTCCGTGCTCACGGTGGTGTGTTTGTCTATAAATCCCTGCACGTTTTCCGCAATCCGCGCGGCGCAGCTTCTCGCGCCGGCCACCACGCTCGGATCCAGATTCAATTTGCTCATTTCAAACCCCTTTCTCGGTTCGATCCGCATGTTCCTCTTCCATGAAGATCCTTGCCAAGGCTATGATTTCCTTGTTTACTCCCAATATTTCGGCGATTCGGATCGCGTCTTTGGGCGTATCGCGCTCACCCATAACCCTTTCGAGCCGATAATCCATCAGCGCGCCGATAGCCTCAAGCCTTTCGCCCGGCGCCGCGTCCCGCAGCGCCGCCGCCAAGTCCTCGAGGTTCGCGCCCGAAAGCCCGCGCACGCAATAGTTCGCGACGGTTCCGCCGTCCGCAACGCGGTCGAAGTGCGTCGTCATAAGCGTGATGTAAGGCTTGTCGGACAGATGCGCGATAAAAGCCCTTGTCAGCGCGCGCCCCTCCGCCGGATTCGTGGCGCCGGCGATCTCGTCTATGAGGATCAGCGCCCGCGCCCCGCTGTCCTTTAGGATGGCGTTCAATTCCTCCATCTCGCTCCCGAAGCTCGAAAGCCCCTTGCGCAGGTCCTGACTGTCGCCTATGAGTATGCTGATCGACGCGGAAAGCCCCACGACGGCCGATTTGCACGGAACGAAGAACCCGTGGCCGGTCATCGCGGCCACCAAGCCCACCAGCTTCATGGAAACGGTCTTGCCGCCCATGTTCGCGCCCATGATGCAGGAAACGCCCGGCGCCAAGTCGATGCTGACGGGCCGGTAGGCGTGCCCCTTTTCGCGCAGCGCGCGCTCCGTCGGCAGATGTCTGCCCTCCTCTATGCGCAGCGCGTGGCCGCGCGTGATTACGGGCCTGACGCAGCCGTGCCGCAGCGCGTGGGCCGCTTTCGCCATGAGGAAGTCGAGCGCGCCGATGCGATCACAGTTCCGCAGGATGCGCGCCGCCTCGGCGGCGACCGCGCACGTCAGTTCCGCGCGCACGCGGTCCTCCGCCTCTTCGATCTCCGCCGCAAGCGCCTCCGCTTCCCCCTGCAGCGCGCGCCCCGCCTCGCTCGCCGCGAGCGCAAAACGCACGGAAAAGAGGTCTTCCCCCGCCGCATAAAGCTGCGGCGCGCTGCGCGCGGCCTCCATCGCCGCCGTGTCGCCGCGCGCGATCACCGCCTCGAATTTGGGATCCGTCGCTATGCCGGCGGCGGCAAAAAGCTCATCGGCCAAGCGCTTCCGATCGGCGCGCAGCAGGCGTTCTTTCTCTTTCTTCCGCCTGCGCAATGCGGCCAATTCTTCCGAGAACAGATCGTATATGTAGAACGTGGGCATCCTGCCGCCCTCGGGATCAAGCGCGTCGAGAAGCCCGCTTGTATCCTCCGGCATGAAGCCGCTCGGCATGGCGGAACCGATCTCCCCGTATATGCCGGCAAGGGCCTCCGTGCGCAGCAGCAGGACCTTGATTTCAAAAAGCTCCACGGTCGAGAGGACGAGCTCCGAACAGCGTGCGAGGGTGAGGGAAAGGTCCTTGATCTCGTCAAATACCCCCTCTATGCGCTTCGCCGCGTCCCCGTGTGCGGCGAGCATGTTGCGCACGCCCTGCAACCTGTCAAACTCCGCTTCGAGAGCCGCCTCATCGCCCGGCGCGAAAGCGCGCGCCGCGGCGGCGCGCTTCTTTCCGTAGGGCGTGCGGAGGCGCAGCTCCGACAGCACGTCGAAAAAACCTGTTTCCCTGTTTGTTCGTTCGCTCGCGTACACAGCGCAGTCCTTTCAGCTTGATTTCGGCTCCGTCCAAACGCCGCGCGGCGCTCCGGCGGCTGTTCAAGCCCGCCGCATTCGCACATCGAGGACGGGGATGTCCCCGACCGCGGCGCCGATCATCCTGATTAACTCGGCGCTGTCAAAGGAAAAGCCCGCCGGCGAATAGGGATTGACCGTTATCGCGACGATCTTCACACCCGAGAGGACGAAGACCCGCAGGCCTCTGTCGCGAAGCCGTCGCCACGCGCGCCTGTCTACGAATACCTTTGTCGGATCGGTCACCACGAAAGCCGCAGTCTTTAAGAAATTCGCCGGGATGCCCTCCGCAAGGCCCTTTGTGAGCGCTCCCGGCAAACAGATATAGCGGCTGTTTTCGTCGATTGCCCCGCCGACATCGGCGCCCGCCGCGAGGCCCGTCTTCAAATTCAATACCTTGCTTTCATCGCTTTGCTCGCCAATGCACAGGATGCGTTTTTCCCCCGCGTGCTTCGCGATCTCCGCGAGCGCCGCCTCGTCCCGCAGCGTCGGCAGGCCGTACAATTCCGCCACATGGGCGGTTTCCGCCGCCACCTCCGACATGCGGCCGGACAGGGCCGCCCCCGTCGCCAGGATTACGGCGTCCGATGTGCGAGGCGCGGCGACCGAGCGCCGGTCTATGGCGCCGTCGATCAGCACCATGTCCGCGCCGAGTTCCAACATCTCCGCGCAAATGCCCATCTGCCCCGTCGCCGATACGGGACCCGCCACCTGCACAGTACCCTCGCTGACCGCGCCGCAGATCATGACCTGCCCCAGCGCCGTATGATAGTCCGTCATGCGCAGGATTTCAAGCCCGGCTTCCGCGAACGCGTACAATTCTTTCGGAATCGTCGCCATCGCGCCCTCCGGCAGGAAGATTCGGGGCTTTGCCGTCCCCGTTACGAGATCCTCCGTTTCGCCGTCCCGGCCCGTGGATGTGACGCCGAGGCGTATGCCCTCGTCCGCCGCCTCCGCGATCAGCGCGCCGAGCGTGGTGGTCTTGCCCGTGTTTTTCGCCATGCCGACGACGGAAACGATCTTATATTGACTCGTTGTTTCGCGCAGAAGCCCCATGTTATTCCTTGTTTGCAATCGACTTACGCGGCCTGTGCGCGTTTGCGTCTGCGCCCGCGCGGCGACGGGCCGGGCCGCAGCAAAATCCCGTTATTTGGAATTTCTTCTGTGCCTCGCAAGGTTCGCAGGCTCAATCGAGATGGCCTTGCCCTCCGACAGCGCCGCAACGCCCTCGAACTTGTAGCTCTTTTTGCCCGTGCAGTAGTCGCAGTTACAAGCGATTTCGTCTTGGTGCTTCGGCTCCGCGTAGGACGTTATGACGCCCTCGTAGTTGCGCAGTATGACGCGCTCCGTCGTGGAAGAAATCAGGTAGTCGGGCATGACGGGCGTCTTCCCGCCGCCGCCCGGCGCGTCCACGACGAAAGTCGGAACCGCGAAGCCCGAGGTATGCCCGCGCAGCGCCTCTATGATCTCTATCCCCTTTGCCACCTTGGTCCTGAAATGCTCTATGCCCATGGACAAATCGCACTGGTAGATATAGTAGGGGCGCACCCTGTTCTTAACCAGCAGGTGCACCAGTTCGCGCATGACGTGCGGGCAGTCGTTCACCCCTCTGAGCAGCACGCTCTGGTTCCCGAGCGGTATGCCGGCGTCGGCGAGCTTCGCCAGCGCGGTCACGGCGTCCGCCGTCATTTCCTTGGGATGGTTGAAATGCGTGTTCAGCCATACGGGATGATATTTCTTCAGCATATTCACGAGATCGTCCGTGATGCGCATGGGCATGACCACGGGCGTCCGCGACCCGAGCCGCACGATCTCCACATGGGGGATCTTGCGCAGCTCCGCGATGATGAACTCCAGCACGTCGTCGGACACGCAGAGGCAATCGCCGCCCGAAAGCAGTACGTCCCGCACCTGCGGCGTATTGCGGATATACTCAATGCACTTCTTGATGTCCTGCATGTCGCGGCTGCTGTCGTATTCGCCGGCCAGCCTGCGGCGCGTACAATGCCGGCAGTACATGGAACACTGGTCCGTGATGAGGAAGAGCACGCGGTCGGGATACCTGTGCGTCAGGCCCGGCGCGGGGGAATCCGCGTCCTCGTGCAGGGGGTCCTCCATGTCGTTTTCGCCTTTATGCGTTTCGGCCAGAACGGGTACGGCCTGCATTCTGACGGGGCAGTGCGGATCGTCCGGATCCATGAGCGACGCGTAATAAGGCGTTATGCCCACGCGGAAGCAGTCCGCCACCCTCTTTATGTCTTCCTCTTCCTTGGCCGTCAGGTTCACGACCCGCTTGATCTCATCGACGTTCGTCAGTCTGTTCCTGATCTGCCAGCGCCAATCGTTCCAATCCTCCTCGCTCACGTCCCGCCAAAGAGGAATATCTTTCCACTTTCTTATCTCCGCCATCTATCCGTACCTCCTCGTACCAACACCCCTGCTATCTATTATATATAAGTACCCCTCATTGTCTTTTAAGAAACAGTCACCGCGCGATTTTGCGCGTCCCCCCTTATGGTCCGCGCCGCCGCGTCGCTTTCGCGCGCCGTTCGAAACCGCCGGAAAAGTCAGAAGTCTCGAACCGCCCCTGTGCATCCCTACGCGTACATCTCCTCGAACAGCTTGCGCAGGCCGGCGTTCTCGCGCAGGACCTGCAACGCGATCTCCGCGTGGTCCTTGCAGTAGCCGTTGCCGATGATCATATCCACGTCCTTGCCCACGCCCTCCGCGCCGAGCGCGGCCTTTGTGAAGCCGGTCGCCATAGAGAAAAAGTAGACGGTGCCGCGATCCCTGCACGCGAGGATGGACGCCATCTCCGTGTTCTCGATGTTCACGCAGTTGATTACGACGTCCGCCAGCTTGCCGTCCGTCAATTCCGCAACCTTGTTGTACAGGCCGACCGCGTCCGTCGCGTCGAACGCAAAATACGCGTCCGCGAGATTCAGCTTCTTGGCGCGCTCCGTGGACTTTTCGCTGCCGCCGACGCAAATCACTTTCCCGTTCACGCCGGCGCGCTTCTTCGCCTCGTGCAG
>JAITAX010000244.1 GCA_031283865.1 Eubacteriales Family XIII. Incertae Sedis bacterium | reverse complement strand
TTCATATTGCAAATAATAGGCGAACCGTGGCCGTGCGGATGCGGTATCTGCGTGGCGACGGAGATGTCCAGCCTGTCCGCGACGAAGTAGCAATGCTCGATGTTGACGATGTAAAGATACGGGAAATCCGCGTTTGCTGCGGTCTGCGCCTGCTGCCAGTCTTTGATCGCATCCTCTTGGTTTACGTCGGCGAGCGCCTTGTCGATCAGCGCGTCGACCGCGGGGTTGGCATAGCCCGGCGCATTGTCGAAGCTGCCGCCGGCTCGGGAATCGAAGAGGGAGCGAACGACCGTCGGGCTGTACTGACCGTAGCCCCACACGACGCCGGCCGTGCGGCTTCGCGCCATGATATCGTCCCAGCTCGACGAATGCGCGTTGATCCTGATGCCGAGCGCCGCCGCGTCCTCGGCGAGCGCCGCCGCCAGCACATAGCGGTCCTCGGCGGCCAGCACGTCAAATTCGCAGGGGACGCCGCCCTTTTCGCGGAAGCCGTCGCCGTCCGCGTCAACCCAGCCCGCGCTTTCGAGCAACGCATTCGCTTCATCCTTGCGGTTGTCCGCGTATGTGACGTCGCTCGCCCAGATCAGGTTGCCCGTGAAGCCGACTGCGGGCCGGCCTATGCCGTTGAAAGCGTTTTGGATGATCGTTTCGCGGTCTATGCCGATGGCAAGCGCTTCGCGAACGCTTTTGTCGGAGGTCACGTTGTTGCCTGCGGTGACGCCGCCCTGCTCCCGCTCGGGCTGCACGGGCAGACTGATGTTCCGCACATCCATCGTTTCGAGCGGCAGCAATGTCATGCCCGCAACGGTTTCGGCGGCGTAGTTCGGGCTGACCATCACGACGTCGAGCTGCCCCGAGCGAGCTGCGGCAAGCGCGGCGTCGTTGTCCATGTACACGAACGTGACGCGGCCTATGGACGGGGCGCCCTCGTAATAGTATGCGTTGGGTTCGACGATGATCTGTTGGTTCGCGTCGTACTGCACGACCCGCCACGGACCCGCGCCGATGGGATACCGGTCAAAGGTTTCGCTGTCGTAGGCGTCGCTCGGAACGATGCCGAGCAGCGCCGTCGTGTCGAGAAAGGGCGAGAAAGGCGCCGAAAGCGTGAAAGCGACCTCATGCTCGCCGAGAGCTTCAACGGAGGCGAGCCGCGTGAGATCGACGTTCTCATTCTCGGCCTGCCCCGCTTTCACCTTTTCGTAGGTGAAAACGACGTCCTCCGCCGTCAGGTCGGAGCCGTCGCTGAATTTTACGCCCTCCCGCAGCTCAAAGGTGTAGACGAGCGCGTCCGCGCTGACGTGCCAGTCCGTCGCCATATCCGGGGCGTATGTCGAGTCCGGCTTGACTTTCAAAAGCGCCGCGTTCGTGAATGAATAGCCGTAGCTCATCGCGCCCTTTACGGGATCGAGCCCGCCGTCGAAGATCGTCGTACCCACATAGGCGATGATGCCGTCCGCCGGCGTTTCCGCGTCCGCCGGCAACTCACCGGGAGCCGCGTCCGAAGCGTCGCCGTCCGCGCAGCCCGCGAGCGACAGTGCAGCAAAAAGAACAAAGAAGAACACCGATACAATTGCAATGGATTTTTTCATGATTCCCTCCCAAACAAAAAAGCCGCGACGGGTATAAAGCCGTTTCTGCACGGCTTCACAAACCCTCGTGGCTTGCAATCATTCTTTCCTTGTGATAGAGCGTTTCGAGCGCGAATCTTCCTGACCCGCAAATCCAAAGCGATTATATCACGCGCGAACGGGACTTGTCAATCGGCAATTGCAACAATATGCCGACAAAAACGCCTAAAATTGGTTAAATTGCGGAAACGCAAGCAAAACTACCCTTGCGCACCCGTGCGGAGCGAGGTATACTTGAGGGGATGGACAAGCGAAACAGGCAAATGCAAAGGCGGTATGAAAACAGATGAAAACTCCCGGAACGAAGAAAAGCCCCTATAAACGCGGCAGGAAACGCGGCGGCGTGCAGGCGCGCAAGCGGCAGGAGGGGCGCGCGCAGCGGGGACGGCCCGAGCAACCCGCGCGCCCCTTGCCGGAATTTATCGGCCTGCTTGCGCTCGCGTCGGGCGGCCCGGGCATCGTCACGCCCTACGACAGGAACGCGCCGAGGGAGATCCGCATCGCGAAAAACGATCTCGGCGGCGCTTCCTCCGGCGACAAGGTGCTGGTCAGGCTCACGAAGCGCCGGGACGCGCCGGCGGACGCCGAGGGCCGCATCGTTGAAATCATCGCCTCAGCCGACGAACCCGGCGGCGACATCTTGGCCGCTATCCGGCGCTTCGGCCTGTCGAAAGATTTTTCGCAGAACGTCGAGGCCGAAGCGAGGCGCGTCGGGAAGCTCGTTTCCGAGGCGGAATGCGCCGGTCGGCGCGATCTGCGCGGCGAACGCATATTCACGATAGACGACGCCGACGCAAAGGACTTCGACGACGCCGTTTCCGTCAGGCGGCGCGCTGGCGGCGGCTATGTTCTCGGCGTCCACATCGCCGATGTAAGTCACTACGTCAAGGAGGACGGCAGACTCGACAGGGAAGCCCTAAACAGGGGTACGAGCATCTATCTGCTCGACCGGGTTGTGCCGATGCTGCCCGTTTCGCTCTCGAACGGCATCTGCAGCCTGAACGAGGGCGAGGACAGGCTCACGCTCTCCGTCGATATCGCGATCGACCCGAACGGAGAGGTTCTCGGGCATACGATCTACGAGAGCGTCATCCGCTCGAAAGCGCGGCTCGTCTACACGGACATCTCCGATCTGCTGGAAAACGGCAATCCCGCACAGGCGGAACGTTACAGTGATCTGCTCGACGATCTGCGTCTCATGTCCCGGCTCGAGCAGCTGCTTCAAAAGCGGCGCGCGGCGCGAGGCAGCATAGACTTCGATCTGGACGAGGCGAAGATCAGCTTGGACGCAAACGGCATCCCCGTGCTCGTAGCCGTGGCCGAGCGGCGCACGGCGAACCGCATGATCGAGGAATTTATGCTGATAGCCAACGAATGCGTGGCGGAGGAATACTGCCGCGGGGAATTTCCGTTCGTGTACCGCGTACACGAACGCCCGGACGCGGAGCGCATGACGGAATTTAAGACTTTCATCGGCGGCTTCGGCCTGACGCTGAAGAGCGACCCCGCGAACATGCGGCCCGCCGCGCTGAACGAACTGCTTGCCGCGATCAAGGGGAAACCCTATGAAAACGTCGTGAACACGGTGACGCTGCGTTCCATGCAGAAAGCCTCCTACAGCGCGGAATGCAAGGGGCATTTCGGACTTGCGCTGCGCTATTACTGTCATTTCACGTCGCCGATCAGACGTTATCCTGACCTGCTCGTCCACCGCATCATCAAGGAAAACCTGCGCGGCGGCATTGCAGCCGAGCGGCGCGGCCTCCTGCGGGAAAAGGCCGAGGCCGCCGCCCTGCGTTCCTCGGAAACGGAGCGCAGGGGCATCGAACTCGAACGCGATGTCGAGAAGCGGAAAAAGGCGGAATACATGAGCTATCACATCGGGGAATGCTACGACGCCGTAATCAGCGGCGTGTCTTCGTTCGGCTTTTTCGCGGGACTTGCAAACACGGTTGAGGGTCTCGTGCACATGAACACGCTGACCGACGATTATTACATCTACGATCCCGCGCACTATCGGCTCGTCGGCGAGCGCAACGGGAAGACCTTCGCCCTCGGCGACACGGTGCGCATCCGCGTGGACAGGGTGGACGTCGGTAGGCGCGAGATCGACTTCGTCTTGGAGGTATAGACGCGGGCGAGCCTACAGCAGATGTTCGTCGGCCTTGCTTTGTTTGCGCTTCCACCGAAGGGAATTGATGAGCGCATACAT
>JAITAX010000159.1 GCA_031283865.1 Eubacteriales Family XIII. Incertae Sedis bacterium | reverse complement strand
ACCGACCGCATCTTCGTCAGCGACAGGGCGCATCTCGTGTTTCCCTATCACAAGATCCTCGACACGCTCTGCGAGGAAGCGCGCGGCGACAGGGATATAGGCACGACACGGAAAGGCATAGGCCCCGCGTACATGGACAAGACCGAACGGAGCGGACTGCGCGTGTGCGACATGCTTGACGAAACCGGCTTTCGCGAGAAGCTCGAGGCCCAAATCGACGGCAAAAACCTGATCATCGAAAAGCTTTTCGGCGCGCCGCCCGTGGACAAGGCGGAAATCATTGCGGAATTCCTCGCGTACGCGCAGCGTCTGCGCCCCTACATACGCGACACGGGCGTGATGGTCCACGAGGCGATCAATTCCGGCAAGAATGTGCTGTTCGAGGGCTCGCAGGGCTCCATGCTCGATATCGATCTGGGCACCTACCCCTATGTGACGAGCTCGCATCCGATCTCGGGCGGCTTCACGACGGGCGCCGGCATAGGCGTCGGCGCGATCCGGGAGGTCGTCGGCATTACGAAGGCCTACACGACGCGCGTGGGCAAGGGTCCTTTTGTCACCGAACTCGACAACGAGATCGGGGCGCGCATCCGGGAGGTCGGTCACGAATACGGCGCCACGACGGGCAGACCGCGGCGCTGCGGTTGGTTCGACGGCGTGGTGGTGCGCTATTCCGCGCGCATCAACGGCACGACGGGGCTTGCGCTCATGCTCCTCGACGTGCTCAGTGAATTTGACGAACTGAAACTTTGCCGCGGTTACGACTGCGAGGGCAAAACGCTCCTCGACTTTCCCGCGAGCTTGGATACGGTCGCGGCCTGCGCCCCGCTGTATCTGACGCTGCCGGGCTGGAAGTGCGACATCACGGGCTGCCGCGCGTTCGAGGCCCTGCCCGAGGCCGCGCGGGGCTATATCAAGGCGGTGGAGGAGATCACGGGCATACCCGTGAAGATCGTGTCCGTCGGCCCCGACAGGGAGCAGACGATCATTCGCGAAGAGGTCTTTTAATCACGGGCGGCAGTCCGGCGGGCATACACATGAATTTCAAAAAGGAACAGACAAGGGAATACTATCTAAGCGACACCCATGTGGAAAACATCTTCATCAATGAGATGATGGCCGGCGCGCCGGGCGACTACGTGAAAGTGTATCTCTTCGCGCTCATGTACGCGGAACTCGGGCTGATTATGCGCAACGAGGATGTGGCGAAGCACCTTTCCATGGAGATCGAGGACGTCCTCAAGGCTTGGTCGTACTGGGAGGAATTTGGCGTAATCCAGAAGCACTACGAGGATCCGGAAAACCGCCTGCGCTACAGGGTGGAGTTTCTGAACCTCAAGGCCATGATCTACGGCGGACGCAAGGGGAAGCAGGGCGCGGACAAGCGATATGCGGACGGGCTCGCGCCGGGCGTGCGGGACCTGCTCGCAAGCGAGACGCTGCGCGAACTCTGCCGCGAGGCCGAAAGCATAGTCGGCGCGCCGCTTTCGCCGGAGGATATGCAGGACATCGCGTCTTGGTCCGCGGACCTCGGCGCGACCGCCCCCGTCATCGCTTTCGCCTTTCGCCACGCGGCGGAACGCAGGCGCGGCGCGGCGCGCGGAACGCATTACGTCGGCAAGCTCGTGCGAAGCTGGACGGAAAAAGACCTGCGCACGGTGGAGGCGGTCAAGAACTACTTAGAGGAAAATGACAATCGGCATCACAGGTACAGGCGCGTGCTCAAGGCGCTCGGCATGATGCGCAACGCCACGGAGGAAGAGGCGCGCATCATGGATTGCTGGTTTGACGCGCTCGGCCTCGATATGGATACCGTGCTGGAGGCTTGCAAGCGGACCTCGGGCATTACGAGCCCCAATATCAACTACATCAACACCATATTGAACGATTGGGCCGGCAAGAATCGCGGCGCGGGCGGAGCGCGACCCCGGCGCGGCGAAACGCGCGGCAAATCGCAGGTCGCGGAGGTGCTGCGCCTGTACGAGGAACTGCGGGAAAAGGCCGAACGCGAAGCGGAGGAGCGCCGGCAGGAGGTCTACGCCCGTTTGCCCGAGGTCAGGGGCATGGAGGAGGACATACGCCGGCTCCGCGTGGACAGGTCGAAAGCGATGCTCTCCGGCGCGGGCAACGCGCGCGGCGAAGTCGAGAATCTGCGCCGCAAGATCGATGAACTGCAATCCGAACGGGCCGTCCTCATGACGGAAAACGGCTTTCGCATAGACTATATGGATATCCGCTACGCGTGCAAGGATTGCAAGGATACGGGCACGCGCGACGACGGCACGCGCTGCACTTGCTTTGTGAAACGCATGGAGGAAGCGCGGGCGAAAGAGGCGTGAAAGCGGGTCCCAAGCGCGGCTGCGTTCTTTCAAGCCTCGGGGCGGCTGTCTCTGAATTGCAGCCACGCAAAAAACGCAAAAGCGGACGGGATTCCCGTCCGCTTTTGCGTTGCTTAGCTTGTCGCGTTAACGAATCTGTGCAGCATCGCGGCGACCTCGGCGCGCGAGGCGCTCTTGTTCGGGGCGAACGCGTTCTTGTCCGTGCCGTTTATGATCGCGCTGCCGTAGAGCGCCTGAACGGCTTTCTTGGCGTAGCCCGCGACATTT
>JAITAX010000154.1 GCA_031283865.1 Eubacteriales Family XIII. Incertae Sedis bacterium | reverse complement strand
TATCGCCGCTACATCAAGACGATGATCAAGAAGCGGCTCCGCCAATCGCCCGTGCGCTTGGAACTCCAACACGAGGCAGGAAATGCGTTTTTGGCGTTTTTTACAAAAAAGTTGGACATGGCTTACGCGCAGATCTTTCGCTCGTCTTCGCCGCTCGACTTTTCGTTCTGCGACGCGGTCCGGCGCCTGTTCTCGCATTTTTCGGAACTGAAGGCCGCGCCGCCCGCGCCGCTCGAAAGTATACCGGAGCATACGGATATGCTTTCACTCGTGTCGCGGCGCGACGTCCTGCTGTCCTACCCCTTTGAAAGCATCTCGCCCTTTCTGGCCCTGATCCGGCAAGCGGCCGACTGCGAATCCGTCGTGTCGATCAAGATCACGCTGTACCGCATCGACGTACACAGCAAACTGGCCTACTCGCTGATACAGGCCGCGGAAAACGGCAAGGAGGTCGTGGTGATCCTAGAGCTGCGCGCGCGCTTCGACGAGGACAACAACATACAGTGGGCGGAACGGCTCGAACAGGCGGGCTGCAAGGTGATCTACGGTCTGCCGGGCTACAAGGTGCACAGCAAGGTCTGCCTTATCACCTGCCTCCGGGGCGGCGCCGTGCATTCCATCACGCAGATCGGCAGCGGCAACTACAATGAGAAGACCGCCAAGCAGTACACCGATCTGTCGCTCATGACCGCGGACAGGGAAATCGGAGAGGACGCCGCCAAGCTGTTCAAAAACCTGCTCATCGGGAACCTGCGCGACATCTACAGGCGCCTGCTGGTCGCCCCGAACACGCTGAAAACGGGCGTATTCCGCTGCATCGACGCGGAGATTGCCAAGGCCGAAAGCGGCCTGCCCGCAGGCATCATCCTAAAATGCAACTCCCTCACCGACCGTGAGATCATCGACCGGCTCGTGAACGCTTCCCGCGCGGGCGTCAAAATCCGGCTGATCGTCCGCGGCATCTGCTGTCTCGTACCCGGCGTCGCGGGCAGCACGGAGAACATCAGCGTCACCTGCATCATCGGCGCCTTTCTCGAGCATTCCCGCATCTACTGCTTCGGCGAGGGTGAGGACGCCGCGATCTACATCTCGTCGGCCGACCTGATGACGCGCAACACGGCGGACCGCGTCGAGGTCGCCTGCCCCGTGATCGACGGGGCGATCCGCGCGCGGATTCGTGAAATGCTCGACATCATGCTTCGCGACAATGTAAAGGCGTGGGAACATCTGCCGGACGGGCGCTATGTCCGTAAGCGCGCCGCCGCCCCCGCGGGCGCGGACACCGCAGAGAGCGCAGACGCCGGCGACGGGACCGCTGCGGAAGCGATCAATTCTCAAGAATATTTTGTAATTAATTCCAAAATGCAGCAATTCGCGGAAGCGCCCTCACCCGCCCCATCCGAAAATCCCGGCGCCGCCGAAACCCCGAGGCGCGGCCCGCTCGGCGCAGCCGCCGACGCGATCAAGGCGCGCGTTCTCAAATTCTGTGAGGCTTTCGAGAAAATCTGAAGTTGTCGAAGACGGGCGCTGAATCAGAGCACAAATCAGAGCATTATCAGATTATTATAAGAATTATATTTGACAAGCGCGTTACATCGCGATATACTGACAGCAGTAACGGAAGCGGAGGTGTCTCAATGGAATTTCTAACATCACGCGAGCTTTCGAGTGAACCGAGGCAGACTTGGGAAAAGCTGTCGCGGGCGGGCGAACTCGTAATCACGAATAACGGTAAACCGACGGCTGTGATTGTAAATATCAGCGACGGGAAATTTGAAGAAACCATTAAACTCATTCGTCTAGTCAAGGATCTGCAGCTATTGCAAAGCGTTTGGGCGGAAGCGGAGGAACGCGGCGCAATCGGTGACGAGGAAATCAACGCGGAAATCGCGGCGGCTCGCGCGGAAATGAGATCAAATGCACAGGGTCGTTCTTGATACAAATGTAATCGTGTCTGCGCTTTGGTCTCCGCACGGAAATCCGGCGCAGATACTCTCTATGCTTCCCGCCGGGGCCGTCACGCTTTATTGCGATTACGAGATTATGCGCGAATACAAGGCAGTCTTGACACGCGCGAAGTTCAAATTCTCCGGCGAATCAAGCGACGCGGTACTCAAAATGATCAAACGGCGCGGGTACTTCGTTACCGCTCCGCCGAGCAACGTTCCGTTTGCGGACGAATCAGATCGCAAATTCTACGACGTTGCGCGATTCTGCGGCGCAACGCTCGTTACCGGAAACGCGAAACATTACCCGGATGAGGCATTTATCCTGTCGCCGGCCGGGTTTCTTGCGCGCATATAGCTTGGATTGTACGATACAACTTGACCGCCGCCGCTTTCTGCTTTATTATACCATTAGGCAGTACCGGAACATTTAATCGAAAGGAGGCAGTATGGACAATCGCCCGATCGGTTTCTTCGATTCGGGGCTTGGCGGCCTCACCTGCATACCCTATCTCACGGACGCCCTGCCGCAGGAACGCATCGTGTATTTCGGCGACACCGCGAGAACGCCCTACGGCTCCAAGGCCGTATCCACGATACGCGCGTTCTCCTTTGAAATATCGGATTTTCTCATAGAGAACGACGTGAAGATGATCGTGATCGCCTGCAACACGGTCAGCTCCGTCTGCATCGAGGAGCTGCGCAAGCGGCACCCGAAGACGCCCGTCCTCGGCATCATCGACCCGGCCGCCCGCGCGACGGCCGACATCTGCGGACCCGCGAACCGCATCGGCGTCATCGGCACCAAGGCCACGATCCGCAGCAACGCGTACCGCGACAAGATTCTGAACCGCAACAAAGACCTCGACATCGCGCAGCTCGCCTGCCCCGCCCTCGTGCCGCTCATCGAGGAGGGCATCGTCGAGCATGAGATCATGGACCTTTCCATACAGTATTATCTGGATCAATTCATCTCCTACAACGGCATAGACACCTTGGTGCTCGGCTGCACGCACTACCCGCTGATCCGCAGGAACATCCAAAAGCTCTACCCCTCTCTGCGCATCGTGGACCCCTCGCGGGAGCTTTTGCAGAGCATCCGCGAAACCCTGACGCAAGAATCCCTGTTCGCCGAAAGCGCGCGCGCGGAACATACTTTCTACGCGAGCGATTTGTCGGAAAGCTTTATGAACATGATCCGGCGCATCTTTGAATCGACGGCCCTAAACATCGTGTTCAAGACCGTCGATCCGGACGCCCTGCGGCGCGGCCGAGAGGGAGGGCGGAATGAGAATTGACGAGCTGCTGCAACTGCTTGAAATCGAGCGTTTTGAGGACTTCGGCTTCTTTGAATACTACGCGGAACTCGTCGAGAACGAACAGGATATCCCCTTTGAAACCCTGCGCGAATTTTTCTCCGCCGTGGACAAAAAGACCCTCGCGGAGCTGACGGAGGGCTATTTTGAGGAAACGCTCACGAGCGTCCCGGGCGATCAAACCGAATTTTTCACCCTGCTCGATTCCATCGGCCGCAACATGGCGCGCATCGCGCAGCGCGCAACGGATCGCGGTCTCGACCTCTTTACGGAGGAATTTCTGCGCTTCAGGCAGTGGTATGTCTTCGACCGCGCGGTGCGCTGCGAAAACAAGGAAAGCCGCGTGCAAAGCGAAACGAGCGTCTGCGAGGCCCTGACGCTTTCCCGGCTTGAAAGGCTCGGCGATCCCGATTACTTTTTCGATTTTGACGATTGTATGGCCTATCCGCTCGACGCGTCCGTATACCCGATAGACGAACTTGCGGATTTAGAATACTCTACATGATTTCTAAATACTTCTCGACATAGTCCGTATCGGAGGGCGTATCCGCGTAGACGCGCCCGCGCTTTTGGCGGGTTTCCCTGCCCTTGCCCGTGATGAGCAGGACGCTGCGCGCGTCCGCTTCCGCCAAGGCCGCGCGTATGGCCTCCTCCCGGTCCGGTATGATGCGGCAGGGTCTGCCGAAAGGCGCCGCGTGGGACGCAATCTCGCGGCAGATCGTCTCGACGTCCTCCTCGCCCGCGTCCTCCTCCGTCAGATACAGAAAATCCGCGTATTCACCCGCCAAGATGCCAAGCTCGCGCCTGCGCCCGAGCGCTTTCCCGCCGGGGCAGCCGAAGACGATGCCGATACGCCGGCCCGCGTATTCACGCCGCACCGATTTGAACAGCGTTTCGAAGCTCAATTTGTTGTGCGCGTAGTCCACGATGACGACCCGGCCGTCCGCGCCGCGAAAGACCTCCATCCGGCCGGCCGCGCGCGCGACGGACAGCCCCGCCTTGATGTGCGGGACGGGGACGCCCAAAAGCTGCGTGAGGGTTATGGCCGCAAGCGCGTTTTCGACGTTGAAAAGGCCCGACATGGCGATCTTGAAATCCGCGCCCGACAGCGCGGGTACATCGGACTCCGTGCGAAAGGCCAGCCCCTCGCCCAAGGACTTGACATCGCAGCCGCGTATGTCCGCGCCCGGCGAAAGCCCGAAGCTGAGCAGGCGCGGAACGCCCCTCGCGGCCTCCGCGATCCGCGCCGCCTCCGCCGCGTCCGCGTTCACGCAAGCCGCCTCGCATTGGCGGAATATCCTGAGCTTGGACGAGAAATAGTCTTCGAAATCCGTATGCTCTATGTCGCTTATGTGGTCCTCCCCGATATTCAGGAAGCAGGCCGCGTCGAAGCGCAGGCCGAGCGTGCGGTCGTATTTGAGCGCCTGGCTCGACACCTCCATAACCATGTATTCCATGCCGCTCTCCGCGGCGTTCCTGAAATGCTCGTGCAGCTCCAAGGTTTCCGGCGTCGTAAGGTGCGATTCCTCGCGAATCACGCCGTCGTAATTCTCGATGCCGGAGAGGATCGCGGCCGGCTTCCGGGACGACGACGCCGCAGAT
>JAITAX010000058.1 GCA_031283865.1 Eubacteriales Family XIII. Incertae Sedis bacterium | reverse complement strand
GACAGCGCGTGCAGCACGAAGACCTTGCAGCGCGACAGCAGGGCGGAATTGACCTCAAAGGACGGATTCTCCGTCGTCGCGCCGATCAGCACGATGCTGCCCTTTTCGACGAAAGGCAGGAAAGCGTCCTGCTGCGCCTTGTTGAACCTGTGGATCTCGTCGATGAACAGGATCGTCTTTTCGCCCATCCTGCGGTTGTTTTCCGCGCGCTGCATCACTTCTTTGATCTCGCGAATGCCGCTCGTGACGGCGCTGAAATCGATGAAGCTCGCCTTGGTCTTGCCGGCGATGATGCGCGCGAGCGTCGTCTTGCCGACGCCGGGCGGACCCCAGAGGATCATGGACGGCGCTTGGTCCGCGTCGATCAACTGCCGCATGACCTTGCCCTCTCCCAGAAGATGTGTCTGCCCCACGAACTCGTCAAGATTCCGCGGGCGCAGGCGGACGGCGAGGGGATTTGTCATCATGCGGTCGTCAAAAAAAGATTGCTGTTCCATCTACTTGTCCTCAAGGGTCTTTTCGACCTCGCGCATACGTCCGCGCGCAAGCTCCTCCGGGATATAGACCTGCCCGCACGCGGGACAGCGCAGGGCCTTGTGCCGAAACGAGCGTTTCAAATAGCTGAACTGGGTTTCCATAAGCTGCATTTCGACCTTGCAGCGATCACAGATCCACGTCTTGCTTGATTCCATTCCAAACCGTCTCCAAAGTGATCTCCATCCTGTGCGCGTAGACGCGCAGCAGTTCCAGCCCGTCTCCGCCGCCCAAGGGTCTGTATTCGACCCAGTAGGACATATGCCCGATCTTGCGGTAGCCGCCGTAGGCGCCGCTGTCCGCGTTGTAGACGCGGCGGCCCGTCCGCTCGCAGAACAGAACGACCGCGCGGGCCTCTTCTTCGAGTATGCGGTCCGCGTCCATTTGCGCGAGCAGGGCCTCGCCGATCCGGATTTGCGGGGCGCTCGCGTCCTCGGCGGGCGGCGCGGGGTCTTCTTCGTTCCGGTATTTTGCCAGCAGCGCGCGTTTCAGGCCGGCGCGGTTGCGCCTGCGTTCCGTGACCGTGGCGAGACGCGGGGCGGCGCTTCGCGCGGGCGCGTCCGCGGCCGGCGGCGCAAAGAGGAGTTCGAGAATGTGCAGGCAGTCCTTTCCCGCCTTTCTGAGCGCGTCCCTACAGTTCGAGCAATACGCGATATAGGGCAGCTCGCTCTCGGCGGCGCGCTTTTCCGCGACGAAAGCCGCGTATGCGGGGTTGGCGACGGCGGGCTGCCCGCCGTAACCGCAGCAGCGCGTCACGCGCTCCTGTTCCGCAAGCATCCCGAGATTGCAACCCGCGGTCACCGCAAGCCGTCTGACGGCGGCGCGCATACCGGCGTCGCGGCGCGCGGCGCAGGGATCGAACACCGCCCATTCCCCGCGCGCGGCCCCGGCTTCGCCGGAGGCAAAAACCCCCTCCGGTTCGGCAAAGACCTCGTAGATCGAGCGCTGCGGCATCTCGGGGATGCAGCGCGCGAAAGCCTCCATGCAGGACGGGCAGGCGAACAGCATCAAAGGCTCGCCGAGCGCCCGCCACGCGTCGCGGATCTCCGCGAGGGCGGCGGCGTGCCTCTCCTCGTCCCCCGCCCATTCCGCAGGCGCGCCGCAGCAGCGCAGGAAGAGCGCCGTATCGGGCCGCCGCGCGAGCAGGGCGGCGTAGGCCGCCTCCACAAGGCCGGGATCGCCCGCGCCGAGCTGACAGCCCGGAAAAAACGCCTGCGTGCACGAAGCCGCCCCTGCGGGCGCTCTGCACAGCGCGGCGGCGGGTCCGTCGGCGAAATCCATGTCCCGCAGCCAGAAATCGTGAAAGACCCAAGGCGCCTTGTCCTGTCTGTGCATACTGCGGCGGCCCTCGAGGATCAGGCCCTCCAGATCGATCTCCGCCGGGCAGACCTCGCGGCAGAGCTTCGCGAGGTTGCTGGCGCTCAGGAGACGCTTTGCCGGCGTGGCCTTGACCTCCGAAACCCCGGGCAGGGTGGTGGCCGCGATCTCGTCCCGGATGCGCAGCGGCCACTTGCCCGTGAAATCGCACAGATCGACATACAACCTGCACGCGTCGCATTGGCATTTCAGGCAGCGAAACGCCTCCGCGCGCGCCTCCTCCTCCGCGTAGCGGTCCCCGCCGCGCGGAAGCACGGGCGGCGCGTCGGTCAGCCGCGCGGCGTCGAGCACCATGCGCGTTTCCGCCCTGTTCGGCGGATAGGATAATTTGTCCGTCTTGAGGAAGTTGTCGATGACCGTACCCATGTGCAGGCCGCCGGCGAGGGCATAGGCACCCGCGTCCCCGATCAGCGCGCCGCCCGCGAACCAGGCCGTATGCCCGTCGCGCAGGCAAGGCCCGCCCGCCTCTTCGCCCGCGGCGTCGAGCAGGCCGAAATCGTCGCCGCCCGCGCCCGTCGCGACATAGACCGCGTCAAAGCCCCGCGCGTTCAAAAAATCGCGACCCGGCACCGAAACGACGTCGTGCAGCGTGTAGGTCTCGTGCTGAAACTGTTCCTCTATATCGCGCAGGAAGAGCTGCGGCGGCAGAATCTCCCACAGCTTGCCGCCGAGGCGCGTGCCGCGCGCAAAGACCTCCACGCTGTATTTCTTCGCGCAGAGGCGCAGGGCGCAGGCCAAACCGCTGACGCCGGCGCCCACGACGGCGATGCGCCTGTGCTTGCCGGGTACGTTGTAGCTTGTCGCGCCCTTATCTTTCGCAAAGTCGAGGCAGGCGCGTTCGAGCAGCGCCGTTTCGATTGCGCCCCCGCGCGCCGCAAGCGGGCAGGCCGGCCCGCAGGGCGCGTGACAGAGCGCTGCGGCGATGTGCGGAAAGCCCGTCGCGTTGCGGTAGACCTTAAACGCGGCGTTCCACATGCCCTTTCGGATCTTCTCGACGAAGTCCGGCACGTCCATGTGAAAGGGGCAGGCCGCGCCGCAAAAGGGCGCCTCCTTCTGCAAACACGCGTCAAAATTGTCCTTGTATTCGCTCATACAGAAATCATATCACAATTTCGCGCGCATTTGAATACCCGAATTACTCCAATCAAAACTCTCCCATCAAAACTATTCAAACGCCGCGATTGTTTGGCTCAGATCGGGTTCTGCTGACCTGTTTGGCTCCCGGAGCGTACACAAAGTTACGTGAGGAAGCCAATATAGGTCAGCAGGTTCCGAGATGGGGCAAAAAGGCACGGGGGTTGAATAGTAACATCTACACGGCGGCGCGGCGCCGCTCGAAAATCAGGACATGCTCATCCCCCTCGGGCGCGCGCCGCGCCTCTTCCTGCGCCTCCGCCGGATCGTCCCTGTACAGCCGCACGGTTTCCGCGAAGCGATCCGCGACCTTGCGGAACACGGCCACCAGCGCGGGGTCGAAGTGATTTCCGCTCCCCGCCTCGATGACCGCTTCGGCATCCGCCGTGCTCAGCGCTTTCTTGTAGGGGCGTGCCGAGATCAGCGCGTCGTAGACGTCGGCTATAGCCATCAGCCGCCCCTCCAGCGGGATGTTGCCGCCGCTCAAACCCCAGGGATAGCCCGTTCCGTCCCATTTTTCGTGATGCGTACCCGCTATGATCTTCGCGTGGCGCAGGAACTCGTGTTCCTCCGTGCTCGCCTCGATGCGCTCAATCGCATCCACGCCGATCATGACGTGCGCTTTCATCCGATCAAACTCCTCCTCGCTCAGCTTGCCCGGCTTGTTCAGAATCGTATCGCTTATGGCGATCTTGCCCACGTCGTGCAGCTGCGCGGAGGGCAGCAGGAAATCAAGGTCCCAGCCCGAGATTTCCTCCGCGTAGACGCCGTCCTCCTGCAATTGTTCGATCAGGAATTGCAGGTAGCGCTGCGTGCGCGACACGTGCCCGCCCGTAACGCTGTCCCGAAACTCCACGAGTTCCGCCACGATGTTCAGCACTGCGGTTTCCAGCTTGGACACCTGTCTGCTCTTCTCGCGCACCGCCGCCTGCAGATTTTCGTTGCGCAACGTCAGCTCCGTTTTCTGCTGCGCGAAGAGCAGGTGCGTTTCGATGCGCTTCAGCAGCAGCGGCGCCGAGAAAGGCTTGAAAACGTAATCGACCGCGCCGAGATTCAGACCCGCAAGCTCGCTGCCCGCGTCGCATTTGGAGGTGAGAAAGATGACCGGTATGTCCGCGAAAACCGCCTTGGATTTCAGACGCCGGATCGCTTCGTATCCGTCGATCTCCGGCATCTCGATGTCGAGAAGGATCAGATCCGGGATAAACCGGTCCAGACAGTCAAAGAGCTTTTCCGCAGACGGCATCGGATAGACCTCATAGAACATCTTCAGCATGTTCTTTCCCATCGTCAGATTTGCCATATTGTCGTCCACCAACAGGATTCTCTTGCGTTTGTTTTCCATCGTCACAACCCCCTTTTCATATTTTGCTTTCATCTGTTACGATTCAAACCTTTGATACAGTAACCGTTTTTGTTACCCTATATCCGCCGGCCCTATACCGTCAAGCCGCCGTGGACCCCTCTTTCAGCCTGTCCCGCACCGCGCCAAATTCCATTCGGTCGATCTGCTCACGAAGCCAAGCCACCAAATCGGCCTGCGTTTCATACGAAAAAGCCTCAAGCGCGGTCATCGCCTCGTCGATTCCGTCCATATCGTAGCGCTCGCAGCACGCCGCGAGCCTTGCGAGCAGCGCGGCATCCGGCGCGTCGCACGCCGCCTTTGGTTCCGCCGCGTCGAGGCTGCCGAGAGCCGCGCGCAGACGTTCCAGCAGGCGTTCCGCCGCTTCGACCAAGCCGCCGTTGTTCGCCTCGACGAAATCCGCGTCGCCCGCCTTGGCCGCGCGTTCCAGCGCTTCCGCCATATCCGCGAGCGCCGCCGCGCAGACGCCGCGGCTGCTGCCCTTGATGCCGTGCACGATGATCGCATAGGCCGGCAGATCCTCCCGCGCGGTCTGCCGCAGCTTCTCGAGCAGCGGCGCCGTGTGCGCGGCGTAGGAGCGCAGCACCTCCAGCAGCGCGGAGACGTCCCCGCCGAATCGTTCCAAGCAGCCCGCCGCATCGATGCCGTCAATCGCGAGCGCGCCGACAGGCACAGCCGCGCCGGCGGGCGGCGCGTCCTCTTCTCGGGTTAAGGGCCGGTCCTCCTCCAAATCCTTGTTCCGCAGCCAGCGGCGCACAACCGCGTCGAGCTGCATGATGTCGATAGGCTTCGAGATGAAAGCCTGAAAGCCGTTTTCAAGGAACATCTTTTCATTCCCGATGAGCGCGTTGGCGGTGAGCGCGATGATCGGTATATTCCGCGCGTAGTCCGTCCCGATTTCCTCACGAATGACGCGCACCGTCTCTATGCCGACCATCACCGGCATCATGTGGTCCATGAAGATCGCGTTGTAGACGACCTGCCCCGCGCGAATCCGCTCTATCGCCTGCGGCCCGCTCGTGACGCAGTCCACCTGCATATCGTAGGGCTTAATCATGCCGCGCGCGACGTCCAGATTCGTCTGAACGTCGTCCACGACGAGAACCCGCGCGTAGGGGAGCTTGATGCGCACGAGTTTCGCGTTCTCGCTGCGCTTGTTGTCGCAGTAGCGGAAGCGTTTCAGATTCTCCGCAACCTCTTCGCCGATGGGTATATCCGTGACGAATCCCTGCCTTATGCGCGCCGTGAACACGCTCCCCTTTCCGTACTCGCTCTCCGCGGCGATGTCCCCGTCCATCATCTCCGCCATCATCTTCGTTATGGAGAGGCCGAGGCCCGTCCCCTCTATTCTTCGGTTCGACTTCGTGTCCACCTGGTTGTAATCGGAGAACAGCTTTTCGATGTCCGCCTCGCGGATGCCGATGCCCGAATCCGTCACGCGGACGGTGAGCCAAACATCGTCGCCGTCCCGCTCGCAGCCAACGAACCATCGCACCTCCCCCGCCTTGGTATACTTGAAAGCGTTGCTGAGCAGATTGTTGCAGATCTGCTTGACCCTGAGTTCGTCCCCGAACAGCCTGCTCGGCAGCGACGCGTCCGCGTCGAGCGCGAAGCGGATCGGCTTGTCCCCGATGCGCATGATGTTCAGCGTGATCGTGTCGTTGATCAGGCTCGGCACATCGTACTCGACGGGCATAAGCGTGAATTTCCCCGATTCGATCTTGGAGATGTCGAGAATGTCATTGACGATGCCGAGCAGCGTCATGCCCGCGTTGTGTATCTTCTCAAGGTTCTCGCCCGTTTCATCGAGCGCCGTGTCCTCGCCGAGCATCAATTCCGAAAGGCCGACGACCGCGTTGAGCGGCGTGCGCATCTCATGGCTCATGTTGGCGAGGAAGCGGCTCTTGCCCTCCGACGCGTTCTTGGCAATCGCGTTCAACTCGGCGAGGTGCAGATTCTGCTCCTCGATCCTGCGAAAGGGCTTCGCCAGCGCGCCGGAAGCGAAAGCCGCGATCAGGACGCCGACCAGAAGAAAGAGGCAGGCCGACATCATCAGCCCCTGCCGCACGTGCGCGGCCGGGCTTTCCGAGAGCGGCGCGGCCACGCCGAGCACCCAGCCCACTTTCGATCCCGTGATCGACGAATACGCGCACAGGCGTTCAACGCCGTCGAAAGCGTAGCGGCCGACGCCGCGCCCGCCGCCGATCATCACGCTGCTGAACGCCCCGGCCTCCCGCACGTCCGGATTCGTCTTCGCGATTTCGATGTAATTGCTGCGCCTCTCCACCTGCTCGCTGCGACAATTGGCGATCAGGGTGCCTTCCGCGTCGAGTATGAAGATATTGCCCGTATCCCAGACCTTGAAATGCCGCAGGAGATCGCTGAAGAGTTGGCCCGGGATCGTCGCGGCCAGCACGCGGTCCCCCATCGGCGCGCAGACGCTGAACGCCGTCCTCTGCGCGTCCGGATCGAACCACGTCGTCGAAATGATCTCTTCGCCCGCGAAAGCCCGCCGCAGGAAATCCGCGTCGAGCAGCGCGGGCCGCGTGGGCATGTCGCCGTAGGAAACCGCGGGACCCGCGGGATCGAGGACCGTCAGGGCCGTGAAGTCCTCGCGCGCGTACAACTGCTCCCGCAGCGCGTCGCGCAGCGCCGCGTCGCTCACGCCGGCCAACTGACGCGCCGCCGCCGCCGCATTGACTTTCAGCAGATTGATCTTGTTCGTGATTAACTCGTCGGCGATATCGGCGACCACGGACATATCGCTCTCCACCGTATCGAGCAGGCGGGCCTGCGCGAAATACAGGCTCATCCCCATGTTGGCGGCCGTCACAAGCGCGACGACGGAAACGATAACGGAAAAAACTTTCAAACGTAAAGACATGAGCCGCCTCCTTTCCACCGATCTGCAACCCCGCGCGGCGTCCGAGCCAAGTGCCGCTTTCCCGCCGCGCAGACAAAACCGTACCTGCAAGGTATTATAGTGCCATTGTAACCATAGGCGGAATCACATGCTATCTCCAAAAAAAAATTAATAAAATCTCAAACCCTCTGCATCTCGAAAAAAAAACAATCGTTCGCGCCGGCTTTTCCCATCGCAGCTCAATCACAAAATACACCTGTTTTACGCGTGAATAAATCGCAAAATACGCCCTATCCATATTGTCTTTTGATTCCGATTGATGTATACTGCATTTATGACCGGGGCGCTCTGCGGCGAACGGCGTGCGAACGTCCCGCAAGCGGCTTTTTATGAGGTTACAAAGGTAAAAATGGAAACACGCATATTTCACAGCGAATCGACGATCTTCCCCGGGAATCGCGCCTATCTGGAGCGGCCGCGCATCAGCAGACTGCTGGAGGACGCCGTAAAAAGTCCCTTTGTCACAGTCTCCGCCGGCGCGGGCTACGGCAAGACGCAGGCGGTCTACGCCTTTCTCAGGAATCACGACGCGCTGACCGGCTGGGTGCAGATCTCCGAACGCGACAACCTGCGCTCGCGTTTCTGGGAAAACTTCGCGCACACGCTCTCGCACTACAACAAGCGCATAGAAACGCGTATGCTGGAGCTCGGCTTTCCGGAAACGGACGAACAGTTTGTGAAAGTGCTCTCCATACCCGAGGAGGAGCTTTCGCCGGCCGAAAAATACGTGCTGGTGTTCGACGACTTCCATCTGCTGGGCGA
>JAITAX010000276.1 GCA_031283865.1 Eubacteriales Family XIII. Incertae Sedis bacterium | reverse complement strand
AATCGCGCGCTCGCCGCGCTGGAGGGCGCGCGCGCCGAAGGGCAGGCTTCCGCGCCGGACCGGGAAACCGTCGTCAACTATGTGTACGGGTACGAAGCGCTTTCCGTCTTTGACAATTTCGGCTCCGTGCTGATCGGCTTCATCGTGTTCTTCTTCGTATTCCTCGTTTCCGGCATCTCGTTCCTGCAGGAACGGGCGACGGGGGCGCTTGAGAAGCTGCTTTCGACGCCGATTCGCCGCGCGGAGATCGTCGGCGGATATCTGCTTGGTTTCGGGTTCTTCACGGCGCTGCAAGCCTTGGTTATCGTGTTTTTCTGCGCGCGCGTATTGCGCGTGATGCTCGTCGGATCGATCCTGCTCGTCGTGTTCATCACGCTGTGCGGCGCGCTTATGGCGCTGACGCTCGGTCTGCTGCTCTCGACCGCCGCGCAGTCGGAGTTTCAGATGATGCAGTTCATCCCCATCGTCATCGTGCCGCAGGTGTTCTTCTCGGGGCTGTTCGATCTTTCGCCGCAGCTTGAGGCCGTCGGCCGGTTCATGCCCCTGTACTATGTGGCGGAATCGCTCCGCGCCGTGATGCTGAAAGGCGCCGGCTTGCGGGACATAGCGGCGCCGATCTGCGCGATGCTCGCGATATCGCTGCTGTTCGCGCTGGTCAATATACGGCTTCTCAGACGGCTGCGCGCGGTTTGACGGCGGTGCGCGCGGCGGCGCGCAATCGGAATAGGTGTTATATGGAAAAAAGAGAATTAAAGGAAAACAGCTTTTCTTGGCGCGACCGCTTGCGGTCGGTTCTGCGCGAGAAGATGTCGGAGAAGCAAATTTCTATCCTCATCGCGGCGGCGGAGCTGTTCGGCGAGAAAGGCTTTTCGGCGACGACGACGAAAGAGATCGCGCGGCGGGCGGGCGTCGCGGAAAGCTCTGTTTTTAAGCAGCATAAGAGCAAGGACGCGCTCTTTGCCGCGCTTTTGGAATCGGTCACGACGCATATCTTTCTGCCGATGTTGCGGCATGGTTTGGACGCGCTGTTCGGCAGGGAATTTGACTCGTTGGAGGATTTCTTTCGGGCGCTGTTTCGCAATCGCTTGGAGCTTATCCGGGAGAACGTCGTACTGCTGCGGCTGTTGCTGTTGGAACTGCCGTACCGCCCGGATCAGCGCGTCTTCTTCCTTTCCGCGATCAGGGAAACCAAGCTGTTTGACGCCTTGGACGGGCTGAAAGCGCGGGGGCTTCTGCCGGACAGGCCCGCAGAGGAAACGATGGGCATTCTGTTCGCGTGTCTCGGCGGTTTTTTCCTGACGCGCTTCGTCCTGTTTCCGGAGCATTTCGCGGAGGGACTTGACGAGGATACGGAGCGATTCGTGCTGTTTTTGACGAAAGGTTTGGCATAGGACGAGAGGGGCGGCCCGGAATGCCCGGCCGCGCAGAACAGGAGGTGTTTGATGTTTTTCGCAATTCGCCGGACCGCAGCCGTCTGCGCCGCGACGCTTACCCTTGTGTCCGCCGCGCTTCTCGCCGGCTGCGCGTCCTCGGCCGCCCGGATAGAGGGGACGGTGGAGGCGGATATCGTGTCGCACTACGCGGAAACGCAGGGAAAGCTCCTCGCCGCGCCTTTCGATTTAGGGCAGCCCGTGCGCGCGGGAGATGTGCTTGCCGTGCTGGATACGCGGCAGGAGGCATTCGCGCTGGAGCAGCTGCACGCGGCGCTGTCGTACCGGACCGCGGCCATGGAGGAGTTGCTCGCCGGGGCGGACGACGCGCAGCGCGCCGAGGTGCGCAACGCGGTGGGACTTGCGCAGGAAGCCCGCGACACCGCGCGCCTGACGCTTGAAGAGGCGCAGCGCGACGTCGAGAGCGCGCGGACAATGCGGGAAAACGGCGCGCTTTCGGACCGGGAATTTGAGGGTTTGGTCTATCGGGCGGATTTGGCGCGGAGCGCGCTGGACACCGCGAATCTGCGCTTGGACAGCGCGCGCCTGCAATACCAAGGTCTTGTGGACGGCGCGTCCGCGAACCGAATCGCCATGGCTGCGGCGGATATCGCACAGACGGAGAGCCAAATCCGCCAAAGCGAGGATCGGATCGCGCGCGGCATGATCGCCGCGCTTGCGGACGGAATCGTCGTCGGCAAATACTATTCGGCCGGGGATGTCGTTTCGCCGGGCAGCAACCTCGCGGACATCGCGGGCGCGGGAAAATACGTCGCGGCTTACTGGCCCGCGGATCGGCTTGCGCTTCTCGAATACGGGCGGGAAATGCGGATCGAAACCGCGTCCGGCACGCCGTATACGGGTACGCTCGCCTATATCGACGCCGGCGCGGTCTATACGCCGAGGGAAGAGCAGACCGCGGCGAATAGGAATAAAACCGCTTTCAAGATCAAGATAAGGCTCGCGGAGGATTCGCCGCTGAAACCCGGGGAGACGGTGCGCGTCGCCTTGTAGTGCCGGCGGTTTTCGCTTTGCGAAAGCGTATCCGCCTGTTGATGAAATGCTCACAGAACGCAAGGGGCCGGGAGATGACGGGAAGCGATTTTCGCGCTGGATGTTATTGTAAGGGTAATTCGGACAAGTTTATATAGCATATAACATAATTATAGATTTTTCCCTTGATAATCAAAAAATGTATTTACACATAATGTAATTCATGTTACTATATATAACATGAGAAGACCTTTGTGTTTTGCATTTTTATTTTATGCCGCGGGAATCGCCTTGGAATACCTCTTCGATCCCGCGTGGGGGATCTACGCGGTCTGCGCCTGCGCGGCGGCGGGTACGTTTTTCTGCGTGCTGCGGCAGGAGCGGCTCTGCGGCACGGTGTTCGGCGCGGCCCTCCGCTTCGCGCCGCTCTTCGTCGCTTTCGCGCTCGTCGGCGGTCTGTATTGCGGCGCGCAGCTCGACAAGCGGGACCCGCTTGCGGAGCGCGTCGGGGAGCGCGTCGCCGTCGCCGGCACGGTCGTTTCCATGGAATCGAGCGCGGAGGACTACCACAAGCTCACGGTGGCACTCGCGAATCCTGCGGGGATCGCGGGCGGGCGAAAGATCTTGGTCCAAGCAAGCGGTACGGACGCGGACCCGAAACGCTTGGTCGGCGCGCGCGTCACTGCGGAGGGCGAACTGTCGCTGCCCGCCGCGCGGCGAAACCCCGGCTGCTTCGATTACCGCGCCTACCTCAAAACGGTGGGCATCCGCCTCATCCTGTCCTGCGACACGGGCGACATCGTGATCGACGAGGCGAAGCCCTATTCCGCGTGGGGCGCGCTGCTGCACCGGCTCGCCGTGCTGAAATACACGCTGCTGGAGCGCCTCGCAAGGCACACGGGCGAAGAGACGCGCGGCGTTATGGCCGGTATGCTCTTCGGCGATTCCTCGCTGATGGACGACGAGATCTACAAGGCTTTTCAGAAGAACGGGACGGCGCATATCCTGAGCGTGAGCGGCATACACGTCGCCATCGTGTACGCCTGCATCGTCAGGCTGCTCGGCAACCGCCGCGGTTTCGCGCAGAGCCTCATCGCGCTGCTCGGCCTCTTCCTCTACGCCGCGTTGGCGCAGTTCGCGCCCTCCGTCGTGCGGGCTTCCGCGATGATCCTGACGCATATCGTCGCCGGGCTTTTGCGGCGGCGCTACGACTTGCTGACGGGCGCCTGCGCGGCCGCGGGCGCCATGCTGCTCTATAATCCGCTGCAGCTCTTCCACGTGGGCTTTCAGCTTTCCTTTCTCGCCATATTCACGATGGCCTTTATGATTCCGTTTCTTGATCGCTACCTGACGCCGCAGAAAGACGGCAGGACGCGGCGCGCGCGCGATGCGTCGCAGTCTTTTTCCGTCCGCGCGCCGGATCGCGGCGCTGCGCTGCGCGAGGCTGCGCGCAAGCTGCTGCGCGGGGTTTTGCCGCTGCTCGTGATCCAAGCGGGCATGGCCCCCTACACGGCTTACGCGTTCAACTATTTCTCCGCTGCGGCTTTCATCCTGAACATTCCCGTCATCTTCCTGTCGGGCATCATCATACCGATCGGCGTGGCGCTGATGCCGCTCCTGTGCGCGGGGGACGCGGTATTCGGCATAGGGGCTTCGGCGGCGGACATCCTCGTCACGATCATGAACGCGCTGAACGAGGCGGCCTACGGCGTCGCTTTCGGGCATTTCCCCGTGACGAGCCCGCCGGTCTTCGCCTTAATCCTCTATTACGGGATCTTCTTTCTCGCGTCGTCGGAGGGCCTGCGCGTGCTGTGGCAGCGGCGATGCGCGAGAGGACTCGCGGGCGCGTTTTGCGCCCTGCTGCTCTGCGTCGCGCTGAGCCTGCTCGCGCCGGGCCTCGCGCAGGACCGAAGCGCGCTCGTCTTCGTGGACGTGGGGCAGGGGGACTGCCTGCACATCCGCACGCCCGGCGGCCGCAACATCCTGATAGACAGCGGCGGCAGCGTGAATTATTCGGTCGGCGAAAAGACCTTGCTGCCCTATCTTCTGAAGAACGGCGTGGACCGCATCGACCTCGCGCTCATCACGCATTTGCACACAGACCACTGCCAAGGGCTCGCGGAGCTGGCGCGCGAGCTGCCCGTGGACCGCGTGGCGGTATACGAGGGAAATCGGGCGCGCAGCGCTGAGGTCGCCGAAAAGACGGGCGTCCCGGCTG